>CAZBPU010000020.1:4728-21067 GCA_964493845.1 uncultured Sulfurospirillum sp. | reverse complement strand
AAAGCTAAAATTCAACTTGCTTTAAGGATAATTTACCTATACTTCTCTCTCAAATAAAAATGAAGGTAATTAGAATGAAATTGACTAAATCAATGAAATCTAGTGAAGTACAACGCGATTGGATCGTTGTTGATGCTGCTGGTAAGAGATTCGGTAGAGTTCTTACAGAAGTTGCAACACTTCTTAGAGGAAAACATAAACCTTGCTTTACTCCAAATGTTGATTGTGGTGACTTTGTTATCGTAATCAATGCAGAGAAAGTAGAGTTTAGTGGTAATAAACTAGATGTTAAAGAGTACTATAGACACACTGGATATTTTGGTGGTGTTAGAAGTGATAAACTTGCAGACCTTTTAGAGAACAACCCAGCTAAGCTTTATAGATTAGCAGTTCGTGGTATGCTTCCTAAAACAAATCTTGCAAAAGATATGATAAAAAAACTAAAAGTTTATGCAGGTAGTGAGCATCCTCATACCGCACAAGTAGCAGGAGATAAATAATGGCAAAAATATATGCAACAGGTAAAAGAAAAACTGCAATCGCTAAAGTATGGGTAGCACCAGGTTCTGGTAATATCATCGTTAATGGTTTAGATTTAGATGGATGGTTAGGTGGTCATGAGACTATCAAGATGAAAGTTCGTCAACCACTTGAAGTAACTAGACAACTAGCAAATTTTGATATAAAAGCTTCAACTCTTGGTGGCGGATATTCTGCTCAAGCAGAAGCACTTAGACACGGAATTTCTAAAGCATTAGCTTCTATGGACCCTGAGTTCAGAGCAGCGCTTAAACCATTAGGACTTCTTACTCGTGACTCAAGAACAGTTGAGCGTAAGAAATTTGGTAGAAAGAAAGCAAGAAAATCTCCACAGTTTAGCAAGCGTTAATCGTCAGCTTTACTACACAAAGAGAAGCTTTACTTCTCTTTGTATCTCCTTTTAAATGAAAACTCAAAAAATTCTTATAAGTGCTTGTCTGCTTGGACAAAATGTCAAGTATGATGGTAATAATAACTCAATTTTAAATAACTCATTTATAAAAAAACTGTATGACTTAGATATGTTGGTGCCTTTTTGCCCTGAAGTAGAAGGCGGCTTACCAATACCAAGAGTTCCTGTTGAGATTATTGATAACAAAGCAATCAATCAAGATGGTGAAGATAAAACTTATTATTTTCAAAAAGGTGCAGAAAAAACTCTAGAACTTTGTAAACAAAACAAAATAAAATATGCAATAATGAAATTTCGTAGTCCATCTTGTGGAAGTAAACAGATTTATGATGGAACATTTTCACATACACTCATAGATGGAGATGGTATCTGCACAAAGCTTTTAAAGAAGAGTGGCATAGAGGTGTTTAGTGAAAAAGAGTTGGATGCATTAGAAAGGTTAGTTAAATAAGACTTTTTTTATCTCATTTACCTTTTGTTTAAAAATAGTTAAAAGAGTGTTTAGACAATAACTATATACTTTCATTACCAAGACAAAAACCTCCTTTTTGTAGATAGAACTTATAAATTTTAAAAAAAAGCACTCTGGTTGCCCGCCTAGAGTGCTTTTTTTATGTTTAAAAAGAATATAAGCTCTTTAGGCGTAATATTACATATATTGTTTAAAGGTGGATATGGTATGTTTAGAAATATGACAATTCGTAAAAAGTTGGCAATCTTAAGTTTTTTATCAATCTCGATGATTTTTTTATATTCAGCAAAGTTTTTATATGATAATTTCAAAACATATAACAATGCCCTAGATACAATACACGCCGTTGAGCTTTCTGTAAAATTGAGTAATGTTGTACATGAAATGCAAAAAGAGAGAGGGGCTAGTGCTGGATTTTTAAGTTCAAAAGGCAAAAAGTTTGGAGATGTTTTAAAAAATCAACAAAAAAATACAGATAATAAAGTAGCTGATTTAAATGGCTACATAAAAAACCATAATGATAAATATTGCACTCAAGTGAAACAAAGTATTGATTTTTCTAAGCTAGAAGAGATTCGTTCTCAAGTTGGTTCTCTCTCTATTTCCACTAAAAGTGCTGTCGATTATTATACTTCTTTAAATAAACTTTCATTAGATACAATCAATAATTTTTCAACAATACCAAAAGATAGTGAAATTCGCAATATGTTCAATAGTCTTGTCTTGTTTATAACTGCAAAAGAGCGTGCAGGATTAGAGCGAGCAGTTTTATCAGGAGTATTTTCTAAGGATAAATTTACAGATTTTTTATATGCAAAATTTATATCTGTAGTTTCGCAGCAAAAAGTACTTTTAAATCTGTTTGAAAATAGTGCAAGTGAAAGTTTTAAAAATGAGTTTTCTCGGATACGAAGTGATTCATCTTTTAGTAGCGTGGAAAATATGAGAAATATTGCACTTAGTAAAAAAAGTGGCTTTGGCATAGATTCTGCTGTATGTTTTTCTACTATTACACAAAAGATAAATGGTTTAAAAGCCATGGAAGATATAATCATAAAAAACATACTTGAAACCTCTCAGCAAAAAGCAAATAGTGCATTAAGTTCTACTGTAGCAATTGCTATTTTTTCTTTAGTTATTTTATTTATGATTGCTTTTATGTCCTTGGGTATCATAAAATCAATCATGAACTCTATAGTAAACTTTAAAAATACTATGGAACAAGTAAGCATGGGAAATCTAGCAATTGATGAAAACAAAGAAGTGGGTGAGATGGGCGAAATAGCTAATCTTTTAAAATCTCTTGTTGATGTTATAGGAATGCTTACTAGTAGAATAAATAGTTCAGTCGGGCTTGCTGCAAAAGGTGACTTTTCTCAACCTCTAAGTGATGAAAATCTAAAAGGCGATTTTGCAAAGTCTATTCACTCTGTACAAGAGGGAATAGATGCCATGAAAGAAGCACACGAAAAACAAAGATTTATAAATTTTAGCTCAAATATTCGCTCTATTGGTAATACAGGAGATGGTTTAATTCTTATCCAAGATGAGATTTCAAATGTTATAAAGAATTTGACAGAGGTTCTTAAAACAACAGATATAACAAGTTCACAATCGTCACAAAGTCTCGCAGTAGTTGACGAGATATTAGGAAATCTTCAAAATTTGGTTGAATACATAAACGAATCAAATGTCTCCATAGAAGGCTTAAACACTAAAAATAATGAGATTACTTCAGTGATAGATTTGATTAAAGATATTGCAGATCAGACTAATCTTTTGGCACTAAATGCTGCTATAGAAGCAGCGCGTGCGGGTGAGCATGGACGAGGCTTTGCTGTTGTGGCAGATGAGGTTAGAAATCTTGCAGAGAGAACACAAAAAGCAACCAACGAAATAGAGATATCAATAAGTACAATGAAACAAGAGTCAAACTCAATCATGGATAAATCAGAAACTATGACAGAACTTGCAAATGATGTTGCTGCCTCTGTTGAAAATTTTAAAGAGACTATGCAGGGTGTTGTTACAAATACAAAAGATATGTCTACTGTTATTAATGATATGGAAAACCAAGTATTTATAGTGCTTGCTAAAATCGATCATATAATCTATAAATCTAATACCTATAATGCAGTGGCTGAAGGAGAAACAAAAGTAACTTTTTCAAATCACAAAGAGTGTCGTTTAGGTAAATGGTATGAAACAACAGGAAAAGAGCATTTTGGCAAGACTTCTAGTTACACAAAGATGGATGCACCTCATGCTACAGTTCATCAAAAAGCAGTGGCTAGTATGAGCTTTTTTAATGGCAAAGACAAAAGAATAGAGCATGAATCAGAGATAGTTCAAAACTTAAGAGATATGGAAAATGCTAGTTTGGAGCTGTTTAGATTGCTAGATCAAATGAGAAAAGAGTCTTAAAATTTCTTTTGCTATAATAGTTCTATGAAAACTATTATAGCAATACTCATCATAGCTTTACATGTAAACTCTTCATCGTTGCATATGTCAATCTCGGCAAGTCCTGCGAGGGTTAACCCTATACTTTCAACTGACTCTGTAAGTTCACAAATAACTAGGTGGATATTTAACGCACTAATTACTTATGATAAAAATGCAAATATAAAGATGGAGTTGGCAAAATCTTACAAGTTTTTGGATGATACCTCTTTAGAGTTTACTCTCAGAGATGATGTTTTGTGGAGTGACGGAGAAAAATTTACGGCAAAAGATGTTTTGTTTACTTATAACACTATAATTTCCCCAAAAATCTTTACTCCATACTCTTCAAGTTTTAGTCATATAGAGTCTGTTAAGATGATAAATGATTATAAAATAGTTGTGAAGTATAAATATCCTTATTTTAAAGCACTTGAAACTTGGATGATGGAGATATTGCCCGAGCATATTTTAAAAGATGATAAAAATTTGATGACTTCAAAGTTCAATCACTCACCGATTGGTACAGGTCCTTATACTTTAAAAGATTTCTCTATTTCAAATGACATTGTTATCAAAGCAAATTCAAAATATTTTATACATAAACCTAAAATTGATAAGATGATTTTCCATTTTTTACCCGATAGTTCAGCAAAGTTTTTAATGCTTAAATCGAAAAAACTTGATGTTGGAAATTTGACACCACTTCAACTAGAGCGTCAAATAGATAATGATTTTAAGAAAAATTTTTCTATTTATGAAGACTTGGCTCACTCATATTCATATGTGGGATTTAATTTAACACTCGAAAAATTTAAAGATAAAAGAGTACGTAAAGCTCTTAGTCTAGCTATAGATAGAAAAGAGTTAGTAGATATACTCTATTTTGGTCATGGCCAAGTTTGTAGTGGCCCTTTTATGCCAGGAACGGGAGCATTTAATGAAAATGTAAAAGCACCAAAGTTGGATATAAGAGAGGCAAAAAGACTTTTAAAAGAGGCTGGTTATGATGAATCAAACCCTTTAGAGTTTACACTTACTACAAGTACAGGGGGTTCTGGTAGTTATAGTGCAGAGGTTTTACAATATCAGCTAAAAAAAGCAGGTGTTATTATGCATTTAAGAGTTATGGAGTGGCAAGCTTTTTTAAATACAGTTGTACTCCCAAGAAACTTTGAAGCAGTTCTTATGGGGTGGAGTTTGGGTTTGAAGCCAGATGCTTATAGTATTTGGCATAGTGAATCTATCAAAAAAGGTGGATTTAACTTTATAGGTTATAAAAATAGCACAGTGGATACTCTTATAAAAAAAGCAGAGAAAATAGTAGACCAAAAAGAGTTTAATAAAATATATAGAGAGATTTTTTCTCTTATAGCAAATGATAATCCATATCTTTTTTTAGTTATTCCAAATTCCATTACTGTAGTCAATAAAGATATAGAACCAGTAAGCCCATCCATAATAGGAGTTATGCATAATGCCATTGATTGGATTAAGAAGCCTTAATCTTAAATTATGTTATTATAATAAAATTATTAAATTCTAAGGGTAAATTATGAAAAATATATTTATTTTATTAGTGCTTTTGGTCTCCTTCTCTTTTGGACAAAGTATGTATAAAAAAGTTAATGATGCAACTAACTCAGGAATAACAAAAGGAACGGCACTTTCAGACGAAGAGCGTCCAGCAGGTTTAATTATAAAGCACGTTAAAGATAATATAGATTTTAATGAAAATGGTAAAGTATTAGACAAAGATGGTAATATAAAATTGATTAGATTAAATGTCAAGTTTGATTTTGATAAGTATGATATAAAAAGTGAATATGAGCGAGAGATAGATGAAGCAGCTAAGTTTTTACGAAACCATGAAACATTAAGTACTATCATAGAAGGTCATACAGACTCAAAAGGTACCCAAGAATATAACTATGTATTATCTAAGCTTAGAGCAAAAAGAGTAGCATCAGCCTTAATAGCTAAAGGAATTGATGCAAATAGAATTGTAACTAAAGGTTTTGGAGAGATGGCACCTATAGCTGATAATAAAACACAAGAGGGTAGAGCACAAAATAGAAGAGTTGATATAAGTTTTAACAAGTAATATAAGGAGATAAAATGGATTTAATAACAATGTATGCATTGAAAATTGTAATATCTCTGCTTATTTTCTTTATAGGGAAAAAACTTGCATCTTGGATATCTTCAATACTCTTAAAATTGATGCAACGCTCAAATGTAGATGAGACATTAGCTAAGTTTTTCTCAAATATAGTTTATGGATTACTTATAGTAGTAGTTATATTAGCTACATTAAGTAATTTAGGGATTAATACTACATCTTTTGTAGCTATTTTAGGAGCAGCTGGCCTAGCAATAGGTTTAGCATTTAAAGATACTTTTGCAAATGTAGGAGCAGGGGTATTAATAGTCTTTTTTAGGCCATTTAAAATAGGTGATTTTATAGAAGCTTCTGGTGAAATGGGTAGTGTAGAAGAGATAAATCTTTTTAGTACTATACTTAAAACAGGAGACAATAAACAGATAATCATTCCAAATTCTTCTATAATTGGTGGTAATATAACTAATTTTTCAACAAAAGATACAAGACGTGTTGATTTTGTTTTTGGTATAGGGTACGAAGATGATTTAAAGTTGGCAAAATCTACTTTAGAAGAAATTGTAAGTAGTGATGAGCGAAGTTTAAAAGAGCCAGCACCTTTTGTAGCAGTAAGTGAGCTTGCAGATAGCAGTGTAAATTTTGTTGTTAGAGTATGGGTTAAGAGTGGAGATTATTGGGGATTGTATTTTGATACAATAGAAAAGGTAAAATTGACTTTTGATGAAAAAGGAATCTCTATTCCTTATCCTCAGATGGATATACATACTAAAAATTAATCTTTATAAGATATAATACAGCCTTTATATGTAAAGGCTGTATATGACAATACTTTTTGATTTAGATGGAACACTTATAGACTCCACAGACGCAATTTTAGAAGGATTTGAAGTTGCATATGAAACATTTGGAGAGCTTGCTCCAGACTCACAAGATATAAAATCTCTTATAGGTTATCCACTTGAAGATATGTTTGAAAAACTTGGATGCAAAGGCGATAAATGGGATTATGTTGATGCCTATAAAAAGCATTATCGTATAATTTCACGAGCTAAAACTACTCTTTTACCATTAGCTAGAGAAGCAATTGAAAATGCTTCAAAAATTGCACAACTTGGTATAGTTACTACAAAAACAGCAAGTTATTCTGAAGAATTACTTGAACATATAGGAATAATGAAATACTTTGATGTACTTATAGGTAGAGAGAGTGTCAAAAATCCAAAACCACATGCTGAGCCAATTCATAAAGCGATAAAACTGATGGATGCATCTTATGAATCAACGTGGATGATAGGAGATACGCTATTAGATATATACTCTGCAAAAAATGCAGGTGTAAAGTCAGTAGGAGTATTATGTGGATATGGAAAGAGAATTGATTTAGAAAAAGAGGCGAATTATATAGCAGATAATGCATTTGATGCAATAAAACTTATAAAATGACATGTCTTTAACATATCTATATTATATAATTCTTAAATGGAATGTGTTTATATATTTAAAGTTAGATTAATCACAGTTGGTTGTATACCTATTTATATGTTATTAAGACAATGATAAGTAAAATAAACACAATTAATAAAAATTATACAAGGGGAATGACACATGGCAAAAGTTATGAAGACTATGGATGGTAACGAAGCTGCAGCATATGCATCTTATGCGTTTACTGAAGTTGCAGGGATATATCCTATTACACCAAGTTCACCAATGGCAGATTTTACAGAGGTTTGGGCAAGTCAAGGAAAGAAAAATTTATTTGGAATGCCTGTAAAGGTAGTAGAGCTTCAAAGTGAAGGTGGAGCAGCAGGAACTGTTCACGGCTCGCTTCAAGCAGGAGCGCTTACTACTACATATACTGCTTCGCAAGGACTATTACTTAAAATTCCTAATATGTATAAGATGGCAGGACAACTTCTCCCAAGTGTTATTCATGTTAGTGCAAGAACTCTAGCTACTCATGCACTTTCAATCTTTGGTGATCATCAAGATGTTTATGCTGCTCGTCAAACGGGTTACGCAATGCTTGCAACTTCTTCAGTTCAAGAAGTTATGGATTTAGCTGGTGTTGCTCACCTTGCAGCAATAAAAGGTAGAGTTCCATTTTTACACTTTTTTGATGGTTTTAGAACTTCCCATGAGATTCAAAAAGTTGAAGTTATGGATTATGCACACTTTGATAGACTTGTTGACCATGAAGCTATTCAAACCTTTAGAGATGAAGCACTAAATCCAGAATCACCAAAAACTCGTGGTACTGCTCAAAATGATGATATATATTTTCAAGGAAGAGAAGCTCAAAACAAGTTTTATGATGCACTTCCTGATTTAGTATCAGGTTATATGGATGAGATTTCAAAGATAACAGGTCGTGAGTATAAGCCTTTTACTTATTATGGAGATCCTGATGCTGATAGAATTATAGTTGCTATGGGTTCTGTAATTGAAGCAACAAAAGAGACAGTAGATATGTTAAGAGCAAAGGGTGAAAAAGTAGGTGTTATTACAGTTCATCTTTATCGTCCATTTAGTGTTAAATATCTTTTAGATGTATTACCTGATAGTGTTAAAAAAATCTCAGTTCTTGATAGAACAAAAGAGTCAGGAAGTGTTGGAGAGCCACTATATCTTGATATAAGAAGTTCTTTTTATGGAAGAAAAAATGCTCCTGTTATTGTAGGTGGCCGTTATGGATTATCCTCAAAAGATGTTAATCCAGCGCAAATTGTAGCAGTTTATGAAAATCTTAAAAAAGATGAACCAAAAAATAGTTTTACAGTAGGTATTGTTGATGATGTTACTTTTACTTCACTAGAAGTTGGAGAAAATTTATCTCTTGGTGGAGAGGGTACTAAAGAGTGTTTATTTTATGGACTTGGTGCTGATGGTACTGTTGGTGCAAATAAAAACTCTATTAAAATTATTGGTGAAAAAACTGATCTTTATGCCCAAGCATATTTTGCATATGATTCAAAAAAATCTGGTGGTTTTACAAGAAGTCACTTAAGATTTGGAAAAGACCCAATTCGTTCAACTTATTTAGTGTCAAAGCCTGATTTTGTTGCTTGTACAGTCGCTGGTTATGTTGATTTGTATGATATGATTGGTGGCCTTAAAGATGGAGGTACTTTCTTACTTAACTCAATTTGGACTGCTGATGAGACAATTGCAAAGATGCCAAATCATATCAAAAAAACTTTAGCAGATAAAAAAGCAAAATTTTATATTATAAATGCAACTAAATTAGCACGTGACATTGGTCTTGGTGGTAGAACAAACACAATTATGCAAGCAGCATTTTTTAAACTAGCAGAGATTATTGATTTTGAAGATGCTAAAAAGTTTATGAAAGAGTTCGCTTATAAATCTTACATCAAAAAAGGTGAGAAGATTGTTGAGATGAACTATTTAGCTATTGATGCTGGTGAGGGTGGTATTGAAGAAGTTACAATTGATCCTGCTTGGTCAACTTTAGATATCAGTGAGAAAAAAGAGGATGCTAAGTATGTAGGTACTGATTTTGTTGAAAAAATTGCAAAACCAGTAAATGCTGCAAAAGGTGATGCTCTACCAGTTTCTGTATTTAATGGTTATGAAGATGGATCTTTTGAAAATGGAACTTCTCAATATGAAAAACGTGGAATTGGTGTTATGGTTCCAAAATGGAATGAAGAGACTTGTATACAGTGTAATCAATGTTCATTTGTATGTCCTCATGCAGTAATCAGACCTTTCTTAATCAGTGAAGATGAGATGGAAAAAGCACCTGAAGGTGTTAAAAATCATGTTCTTGATGCTAAAGGTAAAGAGGTTAAAGGAAAAGGATTCAAATATAAAATTCAAACTTCAGTTCTAGATTGTACAGGATGTAATCTTTGTGCTGAAATTTGTCCTACAAAAGAGAAATCACTAGTTATGGTTCCATTAGCAGAAGAGGTAGATGCTGGTGAGCAAGATAATGCAGATTATTTATTTAACGAAGTGACTTATAAAGATGACTTTATGTCAAAAAGTACAGTAAAAGGCTCACAATTTGCTAAGCCACTTTTTGAATTTCATGCGGCATGTCCTGGTTGTGGTGAGACTCCATATATTACTTTAGCAACTCAACTATTTGGTAATAGAATGATGATTGCAAATGCAACAGGTTGTTCTTCAATTTATGGTGCTTCTGCTCCAACAACACCTTATAGAAAAGATGATAATGGTGAAGGACCTGCATGGGCTAACTCATTATTTGAGGATAATGCAGAGTTTGGTTTGGGTATGAGAGTAGCAAGTGAGACTATTCGTCATCGTATAGAAAATATAATGTTAGAAAATATGGAAGCTGCACCAAATGCACTTAAAGCTCTATATAAAGACTGGATAACACATAAAAAGGATAGTAAAAAAACTCAAGAAATAAGAGATATGCTTGTTCCTCAACTTGAAAATAATAAAGATGTTCCTGGTGTTAAAGATTTAATATCACTTAAAAAATATTTAGTTAAAAAATCACAATGGATTATCGGTGGTGACGGTTGGGCTTACGATATTGGTTATGGTGGATTAGATCATGTACTAGCAAGTGGTGAAGATGTAAATATGCTTGTATTAGATACTGAAGTATATTCAAATACTGGTGGACAAAGTTCAAAATCTTCTCGTGCAGCTTCTATCGCAGAGTTTACAGCTTCAGGTAAAGCAGTACAGAAAAAAGATTTAGGTTATATATCTATGACATATGGTAATATTTATGTTGCTCAAATCAACTCAAATGCTTCTCAAGCACAAACAATTAAAGCGATTGAAGAAGCAGAAGCTTATGATGGACCTTCACTACTTATCGCTTATTCTCCATGTATTGCTCATGGTATCAAAGGTGGTATGGGAAATTCTGGTAATCAAGGAGAGCTTGCAACTAAGTGTGGTTACTGGCCAATTTATACTTATGATCCAAGATTAGAGCATGAAGGTAAAAATCCTATTAAGATAACAGGGAAAGAGCCAAATTGGGATCTATATGAAGATTTCTTGATGAATGAAGTAAGATATGCAAGTCTTAAAAAATCAAATCCAGATCATGCACAAGAACTATTTGATAAAAATAAAAAGGATGCTCAAAGAAGATGGAGACAGTTAAGACGTTTAGCGTCGGCTGATTTTTCTGATGAGTTAGAAGGATAAGAAGTTTAGAGAGGATTTGATATCCTCTCTAAACAAATAGATACAGGGTAATAGATTGCCCTGTACTTTTGTAAGTTAGAGGTTTGTTTCTGCTTTTACTACTTCATTTGACTTTACAACATCACCACTACCGTGAATGATATGAGGTATACAAGAAGTACAAACATCTACTGCTTCACCATCTTTTGTAGCTTTGATAAAAACTGTACCAGGTACATCCTTACTTGTCTTTAGACATACATTACATACATTTACATTATTGATTTCCATGTTAATTCCTTAATAAATTTTTTAGATTATATAAAATAAAAGATGAAATAACCGTGATTTAAATCAAGATTATAGAAAAAACACTAAATTTTTCATAGCTTCTATACTCATATCAAGTGGTTCTTCACCTATTATTTTAAGAGAATTTTCTACTCTAAAAATCATTTCACTCATCAAAATTTCAAAGTTTGGATTTGAAGGAGAGAAAAGGCTCTCTTGTTTTGATTTGATATATTTTAGGTTTTGAATTAGTTCCCATGTAGGTTTTTCACCTTTATCTATAAGCTTTTTGAGTTCGATTTGCCAGTTGTTTTGCCATGTTAGGAAAAAGTAATTTCCATTTTTATCTTTTTTACTGTTAATCTTCCATTTTAGTACTTTTAATGTATAAAATAGTGTTTTAAGTGATTTTTTATTATATGTCAAAGTAGTTATATTATGAGTTTTGTCTTGTTCATATGCAAACCATATCTGTTTATAAAGTCCTAGTATCAAATAATCATTTCTTAGTTTAGTATCTTCTTTAAAAGCTATATATAGGTATTTGTTATAGTCTTGGATATACTTTTCATTCTCTTTTAAAAATAGATAGTTTGTTGATTTATTAAGCTCGTTATATATGTGATAAGAGAATTGTTTATCATAGCTTTGAGGATTACGAATATCTAATTTCTTTTTATATTGCATAAGAAGATTTACAATTTCTTTATAATCATTTTGAATTTGAGTAGCATTGTCTGTTTGAAAAAATTCTTTAACTCTTGGAGAAGAATTTGTACATCCAGACAGTAGTAGTATAGTAAAAACAAAGTAAATAATTTTCATAGAGGATTATATGATATAATGCAAAAAAAAACAAGGAAATAATATGCCATTATTAGATAGTTTTATGGTAGACCATACAAAAATGCCAGCACCTGCAGTTAGAGTAGCAAAGACTATGCAAACTCAATCAAACGATACAATTACAGTTTTTGATTTGAGATTTTGTAGACCAAATAAGGATATCCTTAGCTCAGAAGGGATTCATACTTTAGAGCATCTTTATGCTGGTTTTATGAGAGAGCATTTAAATGGAGATGGAGTTGAAATTATAGATATTTCACCTATGGGTTGTAGAACAGGGTTCTATATGAGCCTATTAGGTTCTCCAGATGAGCTTAGAGTTGCTAAAGCTTGGAAAGAGTCTATGGAAGATATCTTAAAAGTTGAAAAACAAGAAGATATACCAGAGCTTAATATATATCAGTGTGGAACTTATAAAATGCACTCTTTAGATGATGCCAAAAGTATCGCTTCAAATATACTTAGTAGCAATATTGGTGTTATGAGTAATGAAGAGTTAAAATTAGATGAAAGTAAACTACGTAGCTAACTAATGGGGGCTAGTTTGTCCCCTTCTATTTTTTTATAAATTTTCTTTTTTCCAAACCCTAGTCTATTATCTGTAAACTTTATATACTCTACATGTAAACTCCAAAGTGTTGGGTTTAGTGCTAGGGCATAAGGATAAATTTTTAAGTAGAGTGCTTTTTCTTTAACATTTGCTTTTTTTATAACACCTCTAAATTGTATACCTCTTATTTTGCCTATTTCATTAGTTTCTAGAGATATGACTCCCGAATAATTTGGGTTTTCTTTTAAGTTTTGCATATGTTTAGTTTTTTCATCTGAAGCTATAATAAACCTTGTTTTATCTTCATCAAAAGCATAAAAACAACTTGCACTATACGGTAAATTATCTCTACATGTAGAGAGACATAATAGATGATGTTCTTTTATAAATCCTATAAGTTTTGTCAATTTAATGCTTTTTGTATCGCTTCAAGGTGTGTTAAAATATAATATATACTAAATATCCAAAGTATAGATATAACTGCTTGAATAGATAAAAATAGTTTTTTACGAATTTTATGTTTTGTGAATATCATAGCTAAAAAAGCACCTATAAATCCACCTGCAAAACTAAAAAAATGAAGACTAATTTCAGGAACTCTTTTTCTATCTTTCATAGAGTGATACTTGTCAATGATAAAGATAAAAAAAGTAACTAAATTGATAGATACTAGATACCAAACAATAACAGGGATGGAAGGTAGAAAGTTATTTAGTAAAAAACTAAGAGCAGCAAGGCCAAACATAAGAAGGATTCTAAAACCGTTACAGCACACTATAAAGCCTTTTTAATAAGTATAACATAAAAATAATGGTAAAATAGAAACTTTTAAAAAGAAGGATGAAAATTATGACTAATGTAGATTATATAAAAGAGATGTTTGCCCTTCAGCAAAAACTAAATGACGAAACCAATGGTATAGGCTGGGAAAATGGATACACTAAAAATAACCGTATAATTAACTGGAAAAGATGTATCTATATGGAGAGCGCAGAGCTTATAGATAGTTTTAATTGGAAACATTGGAAAGATATTAATAAAGAGACAGATTGGGAAAATGCAACCATAGAGATAGTAGATATTTGGCATTTTGTCATGAGTCTTCTTTTAGAAGATTATAAAACAAATAACCGAGGCAGTATTGATAAACTTGTAAAAGATGTTTTAGATGTACACGGTTTTGAGAGATTTGCAAGAGAGCCTGAAAATAGGGAAAATGCAGATACAATGGAAGTTATAAATGATATAGAATCTATTATGCATATGACAACTACGTCTAATATTGATTTGTTTGATGGTTTACTTAAAGAGTATTTTGTTATGTCTTTGAAGTGTGGAGTTAACTTAGGTGTACTTTATAAATTTTATATTGCAAAAAATGTTTTAAATCAGTTTCGTCAAGACAATGGTTATAAAGAAGGAACATATAAAAAAGTTTGGTCTGGTAAAGAAGACAATGAAGTAATGATAGAGATTATGGGAGATGAAGGGATGAGTGCTAAAGAGCTTTATCAAGAGTTAGATAAAGCATACAATGCATAATTCTATTATAGTCAAGGCAACAAAAGATTTTTTTACTGGAAAATTTCTTTTTCTCTCCTTGGCTCCTTTTATAGTTCCTATTGTAATTTTAGGAGCTTTTTTTGTATATGGTAGTAATGAATTTATAGATCTTCTTCAACAGGGGTCAGTAACTGGGGATTATTCATTTATAGATGAAAATGCATATCCTATTTTGAGTTATCTTTTAGGTTTTGCCGTTTTTCATTGGTTACTTGTTTCTCTTTTTGTTGTATTTGGTACGTTTGGTGTTGTTTTATTATCTTTAATACTTGCTGTTATCACTGTTGGTCTTTTAACGCCTTATATAGTTGATTTGGTAAGAAGAAATAGTTATGCTTATGTAAAAAAGGTTGATGGAGATGGATTTTTGTTTTCTATCTGGAGTACTATTAAGATATTTTTGAAGTTTATACTTCTATTTTTATGTACATTACCATTTTTACTTCTTCCTTTTGTGAATTTTTTTATATTTCAGTTACCATTTTTTTATCTATTTTATAGATTGATGATGTATGATCTTGTATCATCAGGAGTATGTGCAGATGCACAATTTATCATACAAGAGAATAAAATATACCTTTTTGTTGTAATGGGAATTTTCTTTTTTCTATCCTTAATACCTCTGCTTGGCTTACTTTTACAAGTATTCTTTGTGATTTATCTTAGCCATTTTATACTCTCTCAATCTAAAGCAGTTGGGTTATCTAGTAGCACTAACTTAGAAAAACAATAGTAAATATTTTATTTAATTGATTTTTTATCTCTATTAGAGTATAATATTCGACTTTTATTTTTTAGGATAGATTATGAGAAAAGAAATTTTATCATCTTTCCTAAGAGGCATTATATTATTTGGATTTTTTATTGGTAGCTTAAATGCCGCTACTTTTTCAGACGAACAGATTGAAATTTTAAAATTGGTACGTGAAGTTGCACTTCAATATCCAAACTCTACTGGTGAAACTTTTGAAAACACTGCAATGGCGATTGCTCTAACTGAGACAAGTGCTGGTGTTTTTAAAGTAGGTGACATTGGTAAAGACCCAAATATACTTAAAGCCTCTTTAGGAATTATGCAAGTAAGACTACAGACTGCAAGGTTTTTAGCAGATAAACTAGAGTGGAAAGAAGTTCAAGAGATGAGTGATATAAAACTTGTTAACAATCTTCTTGGAGACGATAAGTTTAATGTAACTATGGCTGTAAAGTACATAGTTTGGCTAAATGAATACACAAAACACAACTACTTTAGAACAGTAAGTAGATATAATGGCGGAAATTATAATCGTCCATATTATAGTAGAGTTATGAAAAATATGGCCTTGATAAGACGTACAATTAAATTCTAAGTGTTATAAACGATACTACGACTTTTAGGAGTTTCAAAAAATTCTATTTTTGAAACTTCTACATCTATTTTACTCATCTTTTTAGATACTATATTCATGAGCCAGCTAGATATATTTTCACTTGTTGGTACAAAATCGACAATTATATACCCTTCATACATCTCAAATATATGCTCAGGTTTTCCTTTTAGTATCTCTAAATCAGGTCTTTTATAGTTTTCTTTACATGTAATAAGGTTTTTTTTATCAGCAAAGTCAGGTAGTAGTATCTCAAAAAGAGGGTCATTGATATCAATTATAAACTTATGGTCTAGTGTTTTATCTAAAAATATTTTAAACCAGTTTAGATGATGAAAGTCAGTAACCATACCATCTACAAGTTTATCACTACTAAGGTAGACTATAAGGCGTCCTTGATGCCCATGTAAGTGACGACAAGCCAGACAGCTATCCATAGAAAATTCAACATTAAGAGTCTGTGACCATACTCTATGACCGTAGCAGAAATCAAACTGCTTAGATATTTCCCACTTCATGTTATCTCCTATTTTTAAAATGTAATCATATCAAAAAGATAATAAAAGTTTACAATTTAAGGTTATTT
>CAZBPU010000020.1:1368-4628 GCA_964493845.1 uncultured Sulfurospirillum sp. | reverse complement strand
TAAGGAGTGTTTGTGAGAATATTTAAAAAGATTCTTAAGTGGTTAGGTATATTGTTGGTTGTTGTTATAATAGTGCCTATTTCAATCATGTGGGGCATGGATAAGCTAGATGCGTATAATGCAAAATCAGATATAAAAGCTTTATTCAATGAGTTAGAAGTAGGTATGTCTATTGGTGAGGCAAAAACTATTCGTGATAAAACAAGTACATATATTGATGGTTGGCATGCTGGTGATGATGGTACAATGCCAAAATTAAAAGGGAAAGAGATAAAGGATACTTTTTGTATTTATACACCAAAATATCTTCATACTTTTAGCAATGGTAGTACACATCATTATGCTATGGGTAATACAGATTTGATTGGTTTTACTGTAAATGGAGATAAGTGTTATGAAAAATATAATCGTATAAAATCACTATTTTTAATGTCACAAGATGGTGATATTATAGAAGAAAAAACTCCTAATTATTCAAAAGACAAAGATTTTAAAGAATTGACTAAAGCAATGAGCAAAGCTAAAAAAGAAAAAAAACTTATAATTTTGGTTTTGTTTCACCCCTCTGTGAAGCAACATAATAAAATTCTTCGTAAGACTTTAGAATCAAAGAAAGTTTCAAATATATTAAAAAACAACTTTATTTATGTTGAGTATTCAAAAAGAGTGGACTTTTCAAGAACTCCAATAGGATACATATCAGTAATGCCAGTTACTATATTTTTAAATGGTGATGGAGAGATAATTGGTGAAATTCAAGGAGCCGTAAAAGAGGGAACTTATAGCTATAACTCTTTTGTAGATACTTTGCAAAGATTAGCAAATATAACTAGATAAAATTTTACCTAAGCGTAAAGATCTAAAAGTGCATCAGGGTTTTGTTCTGGTGCAGTTTCTATATCTTTTTGAGTTTTTATATTTTCAAAAGATATAGTCTCTTTTTTTGTAGCTTGTATGTTGTTACTTACTTCTTTATTTTCATTTGAACTTGTACTGCTATCCAATCTTCCAACTTGAACTTGGCTATTGTAAGGTGATTGGAATATATAACGATTTACATTCATAATAATCTCCTTCTCTTTTTTATGTTATTATAACATATATATTATAAAGGTAATTAGTGTTAAATATAGTAGAAATTTTTTACTCCATTCAAGGAGAGGGGAAATTTAGTGGATTTCCTTGCATATTTATTAGGTTTCATGGATGTAATCTTGATTGTAGTTTTTGTGATGAACCTTTGCATAAAGGAAGTTTTGAGAGTTTCACACATGAAGAAGTTTTAAAGAAGATAAAAATGTATTCATCAAAATATATAGTTATTACAGGTGGTGAACCTAGTTTAAATGATATAAATGAGTTTATAGATATTTTACATGTAGAGAATTTTCATGTGGCAGTTGAAACCAATGGTTATAAGTTTGAACACATTAAAAATGCAGATTGGATTACATACTCACCAAAGGATTTGAACTCTTTACATGTAGATGGTTTTAGTGAGTATAAATTTGTAGTTGGTGTAGATAGCGATATAGATAAAATCACTTCGCTTAAGAGTGAAAAGCCAGTCTACATTCAGCCGATAAATTTTAAAGATAGAGTAAACAAAGAAAATACAAATTTTTGTATAGAGTTAGTTAAAAAGCACCCTCATCTTAGGCTGAGTGTGCAGTTACACAAATATTTAGGGGTTGAGTAGTGAAAAGTAGTGCATTGATAGTCTTTAGTGGAGGACAAGATAGTACGACTTGTCTTGGTTGGGCAAAGAGTCGTTTTGAAGAGGTTGAAACTTTAACATTTGATTATGGACAAAAACATAGAGTTGAGATTTATCAAGCAAAAAAGATAGCAAAAGCTTTAGGTGTAAATAATCATGTTTTAGGTATAGATGCTTTTTCTCAGCTTAATGATTCAGCTTTGATTGATGGGAGTTTAGATATCTCAAGTCCACATAGAAACAGACCAAATATGCCAGCCTCGTTTGTGCCAAATAGAAATGCTATATTTTTTACACTTGCTCATGCTTATGCACAAAAACAAGGTATAGAAAATATCATTGTAGGCATAAATCAAACAGATTACTCTGGTTATCCAGATTGTCGTCAAAATTTTATAGAAGCATTGGAAATAGCACTAAATCTCGGAAGTGAATCAAATATAAAGTTTCATTATCCACTTATTCATCTCACAAAAGCAGAGACTTTTAAGATGAGCAAGGAAGAGGGTGTACTTGATATAGTTTTAGATGAGTCTCATACTTGTTACAATGGTGATCATAATACAAAAAACGAGTGGGGATATGGTTGCGGAGAGTGTCCTGCATGTCTGTTAAGAGCAAAAGGTTGGGAGGAGTATAAGATATTATGAAAATTACTGATGATAGAAAACTAAAATGGTTTAATCAGTTATTTGATAGCACATATATAGGTATTATTGTAGCAGATAGAAATAGAAAGAGTGTATTAGTAAATGAACAACTTTGTAAAATGTTTGGTTATGAAAAGAGAGAATTTATTGGTATTGCTCCTGAATTACTACATGTAGATAGGCAAAGCTATGAAGATTTTGGGGAAAAAGCGTTTAATTTAGTAAGAGATGGTAAACCAATATGTTTAGAGTATAAGTTTAAGAAAAAAGATGCTTCTTACTTATGGGCACGTGTTTCTGGAGATACAATAAAAGGAAGTGATGAAGTTCTTTGGATTTTAGTTGATATTACAAAAAGAGTTGAATTAGATTTTGAATTACAAAAAAGAGAGAAACAATTTTTAGCTATAAATAAACTTATAAATCTTGGACATTGGGAATATGATTTAGATAGTAAAATGGTTAAAATTTCTAATGAGATGTGTAGACTTCTAGGTTTACAAAACACCAATAGTATTGCTTATGATGATTATCTTAAAATACTTCATCCTGATGATAGAAAAGTAAGTAAGGATAGTTTAAAGATGTTACTATCAGGAGCTACTACTGAAGGTACATATGGAAAATTTATAGTACATGAAGATGGCAAAGAAAAAATTCGTTACGTTTATCAAAAAGGTATGATTGTATATGATGAAAATAATAAAGTTAAGATTATTGGAGCATCTTTAGATATATCTAATATAAAAAAATTAGAACAAGAGTTAGACGAACAAAAAAAACTGTTTGAGTATCAAGCCTATCATGATTATTTAACAGGACTTCCAAATAGACCGTTTTTGATGGCAAATTTAGATCACATTTTGAAATCTGCAAAAAGAGAGAATAAGAAA
>CAZBPU010000020.1:0-1268 GCA_964493845.1 uncultured Sulfurospirillum sp. | reverse complement strand
CCAATTTTATTACGAGATAAAAAAAGTTATGCTTTTATGAGTATAGGGGTTTCAATATATCCAAATGATGGTGAAGATGGTGAAACTTTAATTAGTAATGCAGATATAGCAATGTATAAAGCAAAAAGTGTATATGGTAAAAATACCTATTTATATTATAGTAAAGATATATCTAAAGATATAAATAATAGAGCAGATATGGGCAAATCTATTATGGAAGCAATTGAAAATGAAGAGTTTGTAGTTTATTATCAACCTCAAATAGATGTTGTTAATAGTAAAATAATTGGAATAGAAGCACTTGTTCGTTGGCAACATCCTACTCGTGGACTTGTGTTTCCTGACGAATTTTTACATATAGCAGAAGAGTTGCATATGATTAAAATACTAAATTTATATGTTATAAAAAAAGCTATAGAGCAATTTGTCAAGTGGCAAAAAAATGGTAAAGATATGGGTATTTTAGCTTTAAATATAACCAAAGAGCAGTTGGAGTGTCCTGTATGTTATGAAAATTTAATAAAAATTTTAGAAGATGATCAATGTAATCCAAAGTATATAGAGATAGAGGTTACAGAAGGTACGCTTATTACAAAAGAAGAGATGGCAATAGAATTTTTGTATAATTTTAAAAAACTTGGTGTAAAGATTGCAATAGATGATTTTGGAACAGGTTATTCTTCTCTATCATATTTAAAAAATTTACCGATAGATAAGCTAAAAATAGATAAATCATTTGTTGATAATATAACAGATGATTTAAAAGATTTAGCTATAATGAAAGCCGTTATAGAATTAGCAAAGAGTTTAAATTTGGAACTTATTGCTGAAGGTGTTGAAACAAAGGAACAAAAAGAGATTTTACAAAAAAATGGCTGTAGTAATATACAGGGATATTATTATTCAAAACCTCTTAGTGTAGAAGATATGGAAAAATTTTATGATGATTTTATATCATCTTAATAGTGTCTTCTTTAGTAGTTATCATACATAAAAACTCATAGTTGCTATTAAAACAAGCTTCATAGTAGTGATTTATTCCTGCTGGAATATAGATAAAATCTCCTTCTTTTGCATGATATTCGTTTTCACCAACCACAACTTTTGCTTCTCCACTTAAAACATACTGTTGATGTTGGATTTCATTTGTATGATTTGGCATACTTCCACCAGCTTCAATCTTGATTTTTCTTACAATAAAATCTTTATCTTCTTTAGGTGTTAAAACAGCAATTTTTGCTTTTTGTGTTTTTGGTACACTATTTTTT
>CAZBPU010000019.1:4373-21261 GCA_964493845.1 uncultured Sulfurospirillum sp. | reverse complement strand
CTTTTCCCTATGGGAAATTGCTTTCGCTAGTTTTGCCCAAAGTTAAAGGAGAAATAAAATGGATATATTAAAATTAGAAATTGTAACTCCAGAAGGTTTAATCTTTTCAGATAATGTAAAAGATGTAACACTTCCTGGTAGTGAAGGTGAGTTTGGTGTTTATCCAGGACATGCTTCACTAGTTTCTTTACTACAAGCGGGTGTAATAGATATCGAATTAGAAGATGGAAAACACGAGATTGTTGCTATCAACTGGGGACATGCAAAAGTAGATGAAAACTCTGTAACAGTACTAGCTGATGGTGCTGTTGCTATTGGTGGTAATAGTGAAAGTGCCATTGCATCATCTTTAGAAAAAGCAAAAAATCTTATAGAAAGTATGAGTGATTCTGATGTTGCAATAGCAACTGCAAGAGCTAAAATAGAATCAATAGCAAGAGGGTAGGTTTAAAATATGGAAGGTATGGATATACTACTAAACTATCTTAGTAGAAGTAGTTTTATAACTTTTTTTGTACTTGGATGGTTATCATTATATATAATAGTTACTTTTGGAGTATTATTTAGTAGATATTTTTATCTTTCTGCTTGGTTACAACGAGAAAAAAATTCGTTAGAATCAATGCTTATGGGTTCACGTGTAGTTAGAGATGATTCAATATTGAAAAAATGCTCTGATCACTCTAGAAGTAATGAAAAATTACTAAATGTTTGTAAAAGTGTAGCAGAAAAAAATGCTACACAAGGATTATGGGTGTTATCTATGATAGCATCCACTTCTCCTTTTATTGGCCTTTTTGGTACAGTTGTATCAATACTTGAAACCTTTAGTGGTTTAGGACAAGGAGAAGGTGGAGCATCTCTTGCAGTAATAGCACCAGCTATTAGTGAAGCACTTATAGCAACTGCAGCAGGTATATTTGTAGCAATACCAGCATATAGTGCTAATCTTTTTATAAAAAGAAAAGCATATGAAGTAGTTACATATATCCATCGTGAAACAGAACTTTTACTCTCTATGATGAACAATAAAGAGAGTGAAAATGTATGATTGGGATGAGGCTCCTGATTTAAATATAACGCCATTAGTTGATATAATGTTAGTTTTACTAGCCATATTAATGGTAACAACTCCTGCCGTGATTTATCAAGAGAAAATTACACTTCCTGATGGAACAAAATCACAATTAGTCCAAAAAATTCCAGAAATAGAACTTCGTATAACAAAAGATAGAAAAGTATATTTTAAAAAAGATAGTTTTACTATCTCAGAATTCCCTGATAATTTTATTTTAATAAGCCAAAAATTTTCATTGGATAAGACAGTAGTTTATATAAAAGCAGATGAAGCACTACAATATAAAGATGTTATGTTTGTGCTTAAGAGTGTCAAAGAAGCAGGATTTACAAAAGTTTCATTAGAAACAAATGGATAAATAGTGCTTAGTTCTTCAACATCTACTATTGTAGGATGGACTTTATCTTTTATAATATATATTTTAATTCTCATTAGTGGTGTTTATATCTTACAATCTCATAATAATAAATTAGTAAAATATACAGCAAGTAAAAAAAATCTTCTTACAGTAACATTAGTAGAAAGAAAAGAAAAAAAAGTTCAAAAAAAGAAAAAAGTAAAAATTGTAAAGAAAAAGAAAACTATAAATAAACCAAAGGCAATTCAAAAGAAAAAAACTGTTAGAGCAAAAAAAACTACAACCAAATCTAAGCCAGATTTTAAAAAATTATTTGGAAAGATCGATTTAGATAAACTACCAAAAGAGAAACCAAAAAGAGAAAAAAAAATAAGAAAAAAGATTGTTCAAAAAGAGATTGAAGAAGTAGTTAAAGAAGAAAAAGCAAAAAAAATTACAAAAGCCTTAGAGTTTGAAAAACAAGAAAGCCTTATAATTACACAAAAAGATGGTGTTTATGATGAGTTTCGTGGCAAGATAGCAGATATACTAGATTCTTATTGGCAAGAGACTATAGATACAGTTTCAGGAAATATAGCAGAAGTTATAATTAGCATAGATACGTTAGGAAATTTTAGTTATAAAATAGAAACTTTGTCGTATAATGACGCTTTTAATGCAAAACTTCGTAATTTTTTAGAAAATATGAGAGATGTAGAGTTTCCTCCTTTTAAAAATGGTGAAGTTTTTAATATGAAAGTAGCATTTAAAGATTTAATGGAGTAAGAATGATAAAAAAATTATTAGTAATAGTTGTGTTAGTTAGTTCTATATTTGCATATGATGCAACTGTAGAGATAGTAAAAAAGATGGATAAGCTACCAAAAATTGCTATTCAAGATGGAAGCTTAACTACTGTAGATTCTATTTTTAGAAAAAAATTTTTTAAAATTTTAGTTGGCGATTTAAGAGTAAGTAGCCATTTTGATGTTGTAGATGAGTATTTGATAAGTACATATGATGGAACTATTGAAGAAAATTTTATGAGTGATAAAAATTTAGATTTAATTTTAAGATATAACATTATATTTGAATATGATGGAACAATTATAGCTAAAATTAAACTTCTAAATGCAAAAAATGGACAAGTTGATAGTGAAAAAATTTATAAGATTTCAAAAGAGAATAGATATCCTTTTCTAGCTCATAAAATAGTGGTTGAATTAAATGACAAGATAGGAGCTCCTAGTGTCAAATGGATGGAACAGTTTGTTATTTTTGCAAAGTATACTGATAAGAAAAAGAGTG
Organism: uncultured Sulfurospirillum sp.; assembly: GCA_964493845.1. GTDB lineage: Bacteria > Campylobacterota > Campylobacteria > Campylobacterales > Sulfurospirillaceae > Sulfurospirillum_A. The sequence continues at coordinate 18,538 of CAZBPU010000019.1, read as the reverse complement.
AAATAGTAATTTCTGATTATACTTTAAGTTTTCAAAAAACGGTTGTTAAAGGTGGATTAAATATATTTCCAAAGTGGGCTAATAAACAGCAAAACTCATTTTATTATACTTCATATAATGGAATTAAACCAACTTTATATAGAGTAGACGTTAGAACAGGGAAAAGAAAAAGAATCATATCTAGTGAAGGTATGCTAGTATGCTCAGATGTCTCAAAGGATGGTACTAAATTACTTTTAACTATGGCACCAAATGATCAGGCTGATATATATGTTTATGATGTAAAAACAGAGCAACTTGAAAAAGTCACTTCTTACAGTGGTATAGATGTAAATGGTGCATTTATAGATAAAGATGAAAGAGTTGTATTTGTTTCAGATAGATTAGGATACCCAAATATTTTTGCACAAAAGATTGGAAGTAGAAGTGTAGAACAGATGGTATATCATGGAAGAAATAATAATTCTGTTTCGGCACTTGATAATTATATAGTATACTCTAGTCGTGAAAAAAAGAGTGAGTTTGGTGCAAAAACATTTAATCTTTATCTTATCTCTACAAAGACTGATTATATTAGACAACTTACTGCAACAGGTAAAAACTTATATCCTAGATTTGCTGATGATAGTGAAACAATAATGTTTATTAAATATTATAATAATCAGAGTGCATTGGGAATTATTAGATTAAACACAAATAAAAGTTATCATTTTCCACTTAAAGTTGGAAAAATACAATCAATTGATTGGTAAAAGGACATATTTAAGAAAAAGATGATAGACTAACAAGAAATTAATATAAAAAAGGGGTAGAGATGAAATTACTACTTGCAAGCTTAACTTTAGCTATGCTAATATTTACAGGATGTAGCCAGAAAAATCCAGATGTTGATATGACAGGTAAAGATGGTACGAGTATGGAGAAGAAGAAAGAAGTTAATGCTGATAAAAAAGCAGATGATCTTTCTGGTATGGATGCAAATAATGGTACATCAACTGGAATGGATAAAAATGCTGCTGCAAGTGCAATTGCTGAAGCAATAGCTGCATTAGAAAAAGATGTAAATAAAATTTATTTTGATTTTGACAAATATGATATTCGTCCAGATATGGAAATTGAAATTAGATCAAATGCAAGACTTTTAAATGCAACAAATGCAAGAGATTTTTCTATTAAAGTTGAGGGAAATTGTGATGAGTGGGGTACTGATGAGTACAACTACGCATTGGGATTGAAAAGAGCAAAAAGTGTAAAAGAGGCGTTAGTTTCTTTTGGTGTTTCTCCTGAGCGTATTATGATAGTAAGTTTTGGCGAAAGCAATCCTGAATGTACAGATAGTAATAAAGCATGTTGGGATAAAAATAGAAGAGCAGAATTTAAACTACTTCCATAATAAAAAATTATGAAAAAAATTATATTGATTTGGCTTACAGTGACTTGTTCACTGTTAGCCAATGAACCTTCAGTGTATGGTGCTGGTAATTTAGACAGTGCTAATCCTTATGGATTAACTTCAAGTGAAAAACGTATTCTTAAAAATAGTAATCAATTAAAAGATTTATCACAAAGCGTTAGTAGTATTAAGCTTAAACTAAATCGGATTAATGAAAGTTATGAAGGTCTTCGTTCAGTGACAGAAGCATTTGGTTTAAAGATTTCTAAAATTGATAAAAAAATTCTTGCTCTACAAGATAATCAAAATGCTAGTAATGAGTCTTTGTCTACACTTCAAGAAGAAGTTGTTTCTTTAAAATCATATGTAAATGAAAGTAGAACTTTACAAGATACAAATCAAGAAAAAATCAAGTTGGTACTTGGAGAATTAAGTTCTCTTATTGATTCGATTAATAATAATTATGTTTCAAAAGACTCTTTTTCTAAGTTAGAAAAACAAGTAGCAGCACTTATAGCAGCAAAAAAAGTAGAAAAAGTTTCTAAAAAAAGTGGTGCAACATTACTTAAAGAAGGAACTAAACTTTTTAATAAAAAATCTTATAGTGAAGCAAAATTAAGATTTGCTCAACTTGTTGAAAGAAATTACAAACCAGCACGTAGTAATTTTTACTTAGGAGAAATTGCATACTTTCAGAAATCATATACAAAAGCAATAGAGTATTATAAAAAGAGTATATCTTTATATGATAAAGCTGATTATATTCCTATACTTTTATATCATACAGGAATATCGTTTAGTAAATTAAAAAAGAGTAAACAAGCAAAACAATTTTTTGATGCACTAAAACAAGGTTATCCTAACTCAAAAGAAGCTAAATCTATTAACTAAGATTTGATAAACCCCTATTATGATATAATCCTCTGTTTTAAAATAAGGAGAATTTATGGCAATAAATGACAATCAAGTCGTTTCAATCAGTTATGAATTGAAAGACGTTGCTAATGGGGAGATAATAGATAGTAATCTTGATGCTGCTCCATTAACATTTATCGTAGGAAAAGGTCAAATTATTCCTGGCCTTGAGAATGAGATAAAAAATTTATCACAAGGGGATAGTGCTAACATAGAAGTATCTGCAAAAGATGGATACGGTGAGTACGATGAGGCAGCAGTTCAATCTCTTCCAAAAGAGCAATTTGCTGGATTAGAATTAACTGAAGGTATGACTTTATATGGTCAAGGTGAAGATGGTGGAACAGTTCAAGTAGTTGTTAAGAGTTTTGATGACGAAACTGTACATGTAGACTTCAATCATCCATTAGCTGGAAAAGATCTTCTTTTTGCAATTAGCATTTCAGAAGTTCGTGAAGCTACAGCAGATGAGTTACTAAACGGATTCGTTGGTGCTCCTGCAAGTAGTGGAGGATGTGGATGCTCAGAAGGTGACAGTTGTCACACTACAGAAGAACCAGCAGCAAAAGCAGACGATCACGAATGTTGTAGTAGTGGTGGTTGTGGATCACACTAATTACATAGCTAAATCAAGAGCCTCTTTGGAGGCTCTTAAATCAGCTAATCTCTTAAAAAGTCTAACTCTGAGTGCTCTTATCGTTGGTGAGAGTGGTACAGGAAAAGAGACTCTAGCAAAATTTATACTACCAGAAGCAAAAATAGTACAAGGGGATAATTTTCAAGAAGTACTTACTTTTATAGGTACTAATGATGCAGTAATTATTAAAAATTTTGATAAAATATCAAATTTTCAAATATTAAAAGCAGAAATAGAAAAACATAAAACAAGAGTTATTGCAACATCTAAAACTGAACTTTTAGATAAAATTACAAGTGAATTTTTTGCCTTAACAATAACATTATCACCTTTAATAGAACGTCAAGAAGATGTAGAATTATTAACAGAGAAGTTTTTTCAAGAAGTATCAGCTATTTTTGGAGAAAGTAGTGATGAATCTTTAAAAGATTTAAATGTAGACCTTTCAAATAATTGTTATTCATTAAGAAAATCTATTTATATAAAGTATCTTATAGATTCTCTTGGAGAAAATGATGTTATGAGTGTAATAGAAGGTTTCTTGGCTAAAAAGCTTGGTGGAAAAAATGATTATAGAGATCAGTTGTATCTTTTTGATGTTCCAATGTTAAGATGTGGATTTAAGAAGTTTAATTCACAACTTAATATGAGTGAAAAGTTTGGACTTAATAGAAATACACTTAGAAAAAAAATCAATGATTATAAAGATGATTATAAATTAAAATAAATACAAAGGTAAAAAATGAGCAAAAATATTTTTATATTTCCAGGACAAGGAAGTCAAAAAGTTGGCATGGGAAAAGATTTTTATGATAATGATGAGTTAGCTCATGAGATGGTTGATAAAGCTAGTGAAAGATTAGATTTAGACTTTGCAAAGTTGTTATTTGAAGAGAATGACAAACTTGAACTTACTGAGTTTACACAGCCTGCTATTTTACTTGTTAGTAGTATAGCTCATGCACTTTTTATAAAAGAATATAAAAATAATCCTTTGATGGCTTTAGGACATTCACTTGGTGAGTTTTCAGCGTTGAGTGCTGTTGGAGCAATAGATTATCTTGATGCTATAGAGTTAGTACATAAAAGAGGTCTTTTTATGAAAGAGGCTTGTGAAGGAATCAATGCTGGTATGATGGCACTAATTGGATTAAGTGATGAAAGTGTAGAAGATATTACAGCAAAACAAAGAGAACATGGCAAGAAAGTATGGGCTGCAAACTATAATTGTGATGGACAGATAGTTGTAGCTGGAAACAAAGATGATTTGAGTTCATTAGAAACTATTTTTAAAGAGGCTGGAGCAAAAAGAGCTTTACTTTTAAATATGTCCGTTGCTTCGCACTGTCCACTTTTACAAAAGGCTATAGTTCCTCTTGGAGAGTATCTTGAAAAGTATATAAAAGATAGTTTTTTAGCTCCTGTTGTTTCAAATGCAACAGCTGACTTGTATAATAGTAAAAAAGATGCATTGGATGTACTTTCAAAGCAGTTAATTAGCCCTGTTAGGTATAAGCACTCTATTTTACATGTGGAAGATAAGGCAGATAACTTTATTGAGTTTGGAGCAACTGTATTAAAAGGACTAAATAGACGTTCTACTAAAAAACCAACACATTGTATAACTGATATGGCATCTTTAGAGAAAGTTTTAAGCGATTTATCATGAATTTGACATTAGTGCAAAATATTCCAAAACTAAAAAAGATGAGTTTTACTAAGTTTCAAGAAGAACTTACTAAAATAGATTCTGATTTAGTTATTTTTCCAGAACTTGCACTCAATGGTTATCTTTTAAAAGATGCAGTTTTTGAAGATGCGTATGAAATGAGTGAGATAGATGAATTTGCAAAACTTAGTGAAAAAAAAGATATAGTTTTTGGTTGTGCATTAAAAATAGGGTACAAAATATACAATAGTGCAGTATATTGTAGTAGTGGAAAAGTTTTACATGTTCATCATAAAAATATACTTCCAAACTATGGACTTTTTCAAGAGGCTCGCTTCTTTTTTGAAGGTGATACTATGGAGAGTTTTGAGACAACTTTTGGTGAAGTTATGATGGTAGTATGTGAAGAGATGTTTAGTGCAAAAGTGATAGAAAAAATAGCTTCAATTAAACCTCAACTTCTTATTGTTTTAGCAAACTCACCAGCGCGTGGTTTTGAAGACGATAAGCTACTCATAGAGCATCAATGGAACTCACTTTTAACAACAAGTGCTATTTTATCTGGTGCAAATGTTGTTTTTGCAAATCGTGTAGGATTTGAAGATGGCTTAGGCTTTTGGGGTGGTAGTCGTCATATAAATCCAAAAGGTGAAGTGGTAGAAAAAGCTGAACTTTTTGAAAAAGAGTTTCTAAAAGTTAAGATAGATACTCATATATCAAAAACACAAAAATACCTATTGAGAATAAAATAAGGAAACATTTAATGAAATTAGCAATTATGGGTGCAATGCCTGAAGAAGTAGAACCACTTTTAGAATTTTTTGGAGATTATGAAACCATAGAGTACGCAAATAATAAGTACTATAAACTCAATTATAAAAACAGTGAGATTGTTATAGCATATAGTAAAATAGGAAAAGTAAACTCAACTATTACTGCAACAACTATGATAGAAAAATTTGGTTGTGAAAAACTACTTTTTAGTGGAGTTGCAGGTGCTGTTAGCCCTGAACTTAAAGTAGGTGATTTAGTTGTGGCTACAAAACTAGCACAGCATGATTTAGATATATCTGCTTTTGGACATCCTTACGGATACGTTCCTGAAGGAGCAGTATATGAAGAAGCAGATACAAAGTTGATAGAGATTGCAAAAGAAGTTGCAAATGAAAAAAATATAGATTTGAAAGATGGTATCATAGTTACTGGTGACCAATTTGTATGTGATGTAGAGCGAAAAGAGTGGATTGCTAAGACTTTTGATGCAGTTGCTTTGGAGATGGAAGGTGCTAGTGTGGCAGTTACATGTAATGCACTTAATGTTCCGTTTTTTATACTTCGTGCTATAAGTGATGCTGCGGATATGGATGCTAGTTTTAGTTTTGATGAATTCTTAGAAACTTCAGCAAAAATAAGTGCTGATTTTGTTATAAAAATGATAGATAAAATTATAGATGCTTGAGATTAGTAAAAAACTTTTAAGATTAACTGGTCGAACAGTTATGAAATATAATCTTATCAAAGAGGGCGATAAAATACTTCTTGGTCTTAGTGGTGGGAAAGATTCTTTATGTTTAGCTCATGCTTTTAAACACCTTCAACGAGTATCCCCTATAAAGTTCGAGTTTAAGGCAGTTACTATTGCTTATGGTATGGGAGAAGATTTAGAAGCTCTTAAAGCACACTGTCAAGAGCACGATATAGACCATGAAGTATATGATACTAAGATATATGAATTATCTAAAGAGAAGATTAGAAAAAACTCCTCTTTTTGTAGCTTTTTTTCTCGTATGAGAAGAGGGGCCCTTTATACTTATGCAAAAGACAATGGATATGAAAAACTAGCACTTGCACATCATTTAGATGATGCAGTAGAGAGTTTTTTTATGAATTTTAGTTATAACGGAGCATTACGTTCTATGCCACCAGTCTATAAAGCAGGTAATGGGTTAGAAGTGATACGACCTTTTATAAATGTACGAGAGAGACAACTACGTGATCAGGCTTTAGAGCACCAAATGCCTACTATTGGAGATGAAGCTTGTCCTGCTATGAGATTTGATGTTAAAATGCCAGTAGCTCGTGCAAAAACAAAAGAGATGTTGGCAAAAATGGAAGAGAATAACAGAGAGTTATTTGTTTCCTTGAAAACAGCATTTGAAAATATAAATGTTTCTAGTTTTTGTGATGAAGAGTATTTTTAAAATCCTTCTAACATAATCTTCCACAATCTATCTATATCTTCATCGCTCATTAGCATACTACTCTTAGTTTTAAATAGGTCTTCTATATGTAAACGATTAAAGGGGTTTGTCCATACACATTTTTCATGTGCTGGCATAAATCCTCGTATTAGTGATAAATCTTCGTTTATAGGCTCTTCACAGTTAAAGCAGATAAATTCATCATGAAGTCTTCCTTCGTATTCTAGAAGCTTTATATATGTCTCTATAGCTACTCTTTTTGGATTTTGTAGATGCCAAATACTGCTACACTCTTCTAAAAGGTTGAAGTAGAATTCATGAATTTCATCAACATCTTTTAAATGAAGAAAAAATAGTTTTACAAAAGGTTGCCAGATGAGCATTCTATCATGTTCTAAATTCCATTTATAGGCTAAGTGAAGTACACCACTTAGCTGTGGTATAGTTGATTTTATAGAAGATTTTGCTTCAAAATCAATTTTATAGCCTAGATTTATATGAGAGTGTCTAGCTCCATAAAATCTGTATAGTGTCAAAACTGATTTTTTTGTAAGAACAGTTACAATTAAATCTTCATCTTTAACTCTGTTAAAGTTTATAATATATCCTTGCATATATCTATTTTAGCAGGTCAATATTAAAAAAAAATTAATTACAAAGTATAGCTTATATTTAAATGTATAAAATTAAATTGACATTTAAGTATTATTAAGATAAGTAATTAAATTTAAAGCCCATAAATAGCCGATTAATTGATATTTAAGTCATTTTTTAATATGCTATGTGACTTTTTAACTTAAAAGGATGTGATTTGAAGAGAAATTTATTGACAAATTTTAAAGATAACTGTGGTTTTGGTTTACTAGCAAATATAAATAATATACCAACACACCAAAATGTTGAAGATTCTATACAAGCATTAGAAAGGATGATGCATAGAGGAGCAGTTGCAGCAGATGGAAAAACAGGAGATGGTAGTGGTTTACTTTTTTCACTTCCAAAAGAGTTTCTTAAAAGAGAAGCAAAAACTTTAGGAGTTGATTTACCTAAACAGTTTGCTGTTGCTATGGTTTTTTTACAAAATGATAATCAAAAAAGAGTTTTTGAAGATATATGTGAAAAAAATGACCTTAAAGTTGTTCTTTATAGAGATGTCCCTATTAATATAAAAGCACTTGGAAAACAAGCACTTGATTCTCTTCCTCAGATTGTTCAAATTTTTGTGACACCATCATCTCTTATAGCAACAAAAAGGTTTGAAGCACTTCTATATATGACTCGTCGTGAAATAGAGATGGCATTAAATGCAGATAAAGATTTTTATATACCATCATTCTCTAGTAAAGTTATATCTTATAAAGGTTTGATTATGCCAACGCATATTAAAACTTTTTATCTTGATTTAGAAAATAAAAACTTTAAAACAACATTTGCACTTTTTCATCAAAGATTTTCTACAAATACTCTTCCAGAATGGAGATTGGCTCAGCCATTTCGTTCCATTGCACACAATGGTGAAATAAACTCAATAGAATCAAATAGATTTCATACCGAGATGAGAAGTGAGTGTATGAAGAGTAAAGTTTTTTCTGATAAAGAGTTGTCTAAATTGATACCTATTACAAATTCAAATGTAAGTGATAGTGCAAGTTTAGATAATGTTTTTGAGTTTATGATAGCAAACGGATATGACTTTTTTAAAGCAGCACGTACTCTTATACAAGCTCCTTGGCAAAATTCACCACATATGGATTCTGATTTAAGGGCATTTTATGAGTATGCAAGTATAAACTTTGAGCCTTGGGATGGACCAGCAGCTGTTTCACTTACAGATGGAAGATATATAGGTTGTATTCTTGATAGAAATGGTCTTCGTCCTGCAAAGTATATCATCACTAAAGATGAGCGTATAATCATCTCAAGTGAGTATGGTGTTCTTGATGTAGAAGAGGAAAATATATTAGAACGTGGTCGTCTTCAAAGTGGGCAGATGATAGGGATTGACCTTAAGTTTGGTAAGGTTATGAAAGATGATGAGATAAATGACTATTTAAAAAGTTCAAATAGATATGCTGAGTGGTTAAATAAAAATCTTGTATACCTTCAAGAGTTTGTTGAGGTTCCTTTTTCAAAAACAAGTGATTATGAGAGAAAAAATTTACTTTATGAGCAGAGATTTTTCAATATAACAGCTGAAGTCAAAGATATGGTATTAACTCCTATGATGAAAGATGGTAAAGAGGGAGTTGGGGCTATGGGTGATGATACTCCTATGGCCGCTTTTAGCAAAAAACAGAGAAATTTTAGTGACTTCTTTAAGCAAAAGTTTGCACAAGTAACAAATCCACCGATTGACCCAATTCGTGAAAAAGTTGTTATGAGTCTAAATGCTGGATTTGGTGAGATGAGAAATGTTTTAGATGAGTCTAGTGAACATGCAAAACGTATAAAGTCAATCTCCCCTGTTATGATGCAAGAAAAACTTGAAGTGCTTATGTCTTTTGGCGATGTTACTCATCCAAGATATAGAGACGATTATAAAAATAGATCATTTTCAACTCTTTTTGAAGAGAATTTAAAAGGTTCTTTAGAAGATTTAGTTTATGACATAATTCAATCTATAAAAAAAGATAAAATAAAAATCATATTTTTAGATGATAGAGGAATGAATAGTATATTAAAGCCAATGCCTATACTTATGGTAATGGGAAGATTAAATCAAGCTCTTTCTGCTGAAGGTATTAGACATCAAGCTTCTATTATTACAATAAGTGGTGAGATTTTTGACTCTCATTCTTGTGCAACTCTTATAGGATTTGGTGCGAGTGCAGTTTATCCTTATATGCTTTATGCTACTACATTAGAAGAGTGTAAAGCTGATAGTGCAACTTCTTATGAGACAAAAACAGCTCTTAAAAATGTAAATTCTGCATTGAATCAAGGTCTTTTAAAAATTATCTCTAAAATGGGAATTGCTACTATCTCTTCATATAGAAGCTCATCTTTGTTTGATTCTTTAGGTCTTTCAGATGAAATTATAGATGATTGTTTTTGTGATGCTTATGCTATGATACCCGGACTTGGATATGAAGATATAGAGAAAAAACTAAAATTCAATCATAAAAAAGCTTATGAATTAGATTTGAGTAAAAAACTTTTTCCATTAGAGATTGGTGGTTTTTATAAGCATATTGATGGAAGTGAGTTTCATGATTTTGCCCCAGCAGTTGTTCACTCTATCCATAAGATGGTAAATAGTGGTAAAAAAGAAGATTATGAGTATTATAGAGACTTAGTAAATGGAAGAGGTTTAAAGTTTATTCGTGATTTTTTTGAACTTAAGAGTGATAGAAAACCTATAAGTATAGATAAGGTAGAGCCAAAAGAGGAAATTTTTAAAAGATTTGCAAGTGCTGCTATGAGTCTTGGTTCTATCTCTCCTGAAGCCCATGAAGCTTTGGCAGAAGCGATGAATAAAATAGGTGGTATGAGTAACTCAGGCGAGGGTGGTGAATCTACAGAACGTCTTAAAACAAATAAAATTTCAAAAATAAAGCAAGTAGCATCGGGTCGTTTTGGTGTTACTCCTGAGTATTTAAGAAGTGCAACTGAAATTCAGATAAAAGTAGCACAAGGTGCAAAACCTGGAGAGGGGGGACAGCTTCCTGGACATAAAGTTACTCCATTGATAGCTTCTCTTCGTTATACAGTTCCTGGTGTTACACTTATATCGCCTCCACCTCATCATGATATTTACTCTATTGAAGATTTAGCACAACTTATATATGATTTAAAACAGGTAAATCCTGAAGCAACTATAACAGTGAAGCTAGTTTCAACTGCTGGTGTTGGAACTATTGCAGCTGGTGTTGCAAAAGCTTATGCTGATAAAATTATCATAAGTGGTGGTGATGGTGGAACTGGAGCTGCTCCTTTAACTTCTATCAAATTTGCAGGAAATCCATGGGAGCTTGGACTTAGTGAAGTCCATAATGCTTTAAAAGCAAATCACCTTAGAGATAGTGTACATGTACAAACTGATGGAGGTCTTAAAACTGGCCTCGATGTTATAAAAGCAGCTCTTCTTGGAGCTGAAAGTTATGCTTTTGGTACAGTAGCACTTACTGTTATAGGATGTAAGATACTTAGAATTTGCCATCAAAATAGATGTACAGTTGGTGTAGCAACACAAGACGAGAGACTTAGAGAGCATTTTGTTGGAACTGTAGATAAAATTATAAACTTTTTTACTCTTTTAGCAGAGGATGTACGTGAGCTTTTAGCAAAACTTGGTTATGAGAGTTTAGAAGAGATAATAGGAAGAAGTGATTTTTTACATGTAAAAGATGATGAATTTGCAAGAAAGTTTGATTTTTCATCAGTCTTGATGAATATTGAGGGAGAAAATACATGTAAAAAAGTTTCTAATGAGCCATTTGATCCTAATGAATTTGAGCATAAGATTTTAAAAAAGATTTATAAAGTGATAGAAAATCCTGAAGAAAAGATAGTTTTACATAAGACTATTAAAAATACAAATAGAAGTTTTGGTGCTCTTGTAAGTGGCGAAATAGCAAAATATTATGGTAATAAGGGTTTACCAGAAGATAGCATAAAGTTTGAACTTGATGGAACTGCTGGACAATCATTTGGAGCATTTTTAATCAATGGTGTAAAAATAAGACTTAAAGGAACTGCTAACGACTACATAGGTAAAGGTATGAACGGAGGGCAAATTGTTATCATTCCAAAGTACCAAAGAGATGGTTACTCAAGTGGTGGAAATACTTGTTTATATGGAGCAACTGGTGGAAAGCTTTTTATTGCAGGTGAGGTTGGTGAAAGATTTTGTGTAAGAAACTCTGGAGCAACTACAGTAGTAGAGGGTACTGGAGACCATGCTTGTGAGTATATGACAGGAGGTGTTGTTACTATACTTGGTAAAACAGGTGTAAACTTTGGTGCTGGTATGACAGGTGGGGTTGCATTTATTTATGATACAGAACATCTTTTCATAGATAAATTAAATCAAGAGCTTGTAATAGCAGAAAGAATTGATACGGATGATATGGATGAAGCAAGGCACTTTTTGAAAAGACAGCTTAGAGCACACATAAATAAAACTAAGAGTAAAAAAGCTAGTTATATTTTAGAGAATTTTCGTCACTCTGTAAGAGACTTTTGGATAGTTCGTCCAAAAGATATGACAAAAGCACCATTAAATCCAGACGAGGGAGATTAATAGTATGGCTACTATGCAAAATTTTATAAACTTAGAAAGAATAGAAACCAATAAACGAGAAAGTAGTGAAAGAGTAAGTGATTTTAGAGAGATTTATGAAGTCATGAGTAAAGAAGAGGCCTCTAGTCAAGCTAGTCGTTGTGTCCAATGTGGTGATCCATTTTGTCATAACAAGTGTCCTTTGCATAACTATATTCCTTATTGGTTAAAATCTATTAGCGGTATGAAGAAAGAGTTAGCATTTAATCTCTCAAATGAGTCAAATCCATTTCCTGAAATTACAGGTAGAATATGCCCTCAAGATAGACTTTGTGAGGGTGATTGTACACTCAATGATGGTCATGGTGCAATTACTATTGGCTCAATAGAGACTTTTATATCTGAATACGGTTTTAAAAAAGGGTTGAAACCAGAATTTCCTGGAATAACTACAAATAAAAAAGTAGCAATCATAGGCTCAGGGCCTGCTGGACTTGCTTGTGCAACATATCTTTTAAGAGCAGGTATAAAAGTAAATATGTATGAGAGACAAAATAGAGCTGGTGGACTTCTGACTTACGGAATACCTGGATTTAAACTAGATAAAGAGGTTGTTGCTCGTCGTGTTAAGTGGCTTCAAGAGGCTGGTATGAGTCTATATTTAAATAGTGATATTGGTAATGATATTGCTTTTGATGATATTGCTAGTGAAAATGATGCAATCTTTTTAAGTATTGGAGCAGAAACTTCAAATAGAGCGAGATTAGTAAATGAAAATGCAAAAAATGTATTTATGGCAATGGATTTTTTAAGAGATATACAGAAAAAACTTTTTCATGAAGATTATGATAAAAAGTATGAAGTAGAGAGTAAGAATGTAGTAGTCATTGGTGGTGGAGATACTGCTATGGATTGTCTTAGAACTTCTTTACGTCAGGGGGCAAAGAGTGTTAAGTGTTTATACCGACGTGATAAATACAATATGCCAGGAAGTAAGAAAGAGTTTAAAAACTCAAAAGAAGAGGGTGCACTTTTTATTTATAATGTAGCTCCTAAAGAGATAGTTACTAATAGCAAAAATGAAGTTATAGCAATAGAGATGCAAAAAACTATGCTTAGTGTAAAAGATGAAAGTGGAAGAGCAAGTGTTGAAGTTGTCAAAGGTAGTGAATTTAGAGTAGAAGCTGATGTTGTTATTTTTGCTCTTGGTTTTTCTGCTTCAGCCCCTGATTTTTTAGCAGAAAATGGTATTGAAGTAAATAAATGGGGTGCGATAGAAGTAGATAAAAACTATGAAACAAGTAAATCTGGTGTATATGCAGGAGGAGACTGCAAAAGAGGAAGTGACCTAGTTGTAACTGCAGCAGCTGAGGGAAAAAGTGCTGCTGAAGCTATTGTACAGAGTTTGTTAAATTAAATGCAACAATTTATTGAGGCTGTAATTTGTGCAAATAAAGAGATAATAAAACTTTTAGAGAATGGCTCTGATGAAAATTTTTATCAGAGTGTCTCTTTGGGTGCTGGTGGTGACATAAGTAGTAAAATTGATTTGCTTGCAGAGGAGATATTTGTAAAACATTTAAGTAGTTTTGGCAATATATATTCTGAAGAGTGTGGCTTTATTGATAATACAAAAAGTGATGATATAATTATCGATCCTATTGATGGAAGTGATAATTTTGCTTCAAATCTTCCCTATTATGGAACTTCAGTTGCACTAAAAAGAGATGGTAAAATTATTTGTGGAATTGTAGTAAATCTTGCAAATAGTGAAATTTTTATAAAAGAGAAAAATAGTTTTAAAAGAGCAAATTTAAAAAATATACAATTTAAAATAGTAGAAAAAAATCTTTATTCTAAGTTAGGTCTTTTTGAGCGAACATATTGTTCAAAAGGAACACCAGAACTTATGCGTAGATATGGTATAAAATACCGAAGTCCAGGGGCTTTTGCACTATCTTTAGCTTATGCGCATGATGTTGATTTTGTACTGTATGAAGGTAAAATGCGTGAGTATGATATAGCAGCAGGACTCTTTATGTGTGAAGATTTACATGTAGAAAAAACGGAAGATTTACTTCTTGTAAGCAAGAATAAGGAAATTTTTGATAAAATACTCCAATTTATTT
>CAZBPU010000019.1:0-4273 GCA_964493845.1 uncultured Sulfurospirillum sp. | reverse complement strand
AATTTATTTTGGGTTTATCTTAAGATAAAGATATTTTAAATATTTAGGAGATATTATTATGGGATTTAGTGAATTTTTCGGCAGTTTTCGTAAGAAACAATCATCTCCAAAAGAAGCTCCAAGCCACTGGGTAAAGTGTTCAAAATGTCAATCATTGATGTATTTTAAAGAAATTGAACATCTTTTTAATGTTTGCCCAAAATGTGGATTTCATATGCGTATTACTGCGCAACAAAGAATAAATCTTATTTGTGATGAAGATACTTTTACAGAGTTTGATTCATCTCTAGCTCCTGTTGATCCATTGAAATTTGTAGATAAAAAATCATATAAAAAACGTATTGCTGAAGCTAGCGAAAAGACAGGACGTACATCTTCAGTTATAAGCGGAAGCTGTGAAATAAATGGTGTAAATACTCAATTAGTAGTATTTGATTTTAAGTTTATGGGTGGAAGTTTAGGTTCAGTTGAAGGTGAAAAAATTGTTAGAGCAATTAATCGCGCTATTGAAAATAAAGAGGGTTTAGTTATTGTGAGTGCAAGTGGAGGAGCAAGAATGCAAGAGAGCACTTTTTCACTTCTTCAGATGAGTAAAACTTCATGTGCATTAACAAAACTAAGTGATGCAGGTCTCCCTTTTATCTCTGTATTGACCGACCCAACTATGGGTGGTGTTAGTGCAAGTTTTGCTTGGCTAGGAGATGTTATTATAACCGAACCAGGTTCTCTTATAGGTTTTGCAGGACAAAGAGTTATAAAACAGACTATTGGTACTGATTTACCTGAAGGTTTTCAAAGAGCAGAGTTTTTATTGGAACATGGCTTGATTGATATGATAGTCCAACGCTCACAGATGAAAAAGTGCATATCTGATATGCTTACTTTTTTTGGAACTAATTATAAAAAAGATGAGTATGAGTTAAAAATAAAAGCTTCATAAATGAAAATTTATGCTCTTTTAGATTATGAAACTTTAGTTAAAAAAGAGTGGACATTTGAACGATTTATCTCTACATGCTTAGACTTACATGTAGAGATTATTCAATATAGAGACAAAAAAGGAGATAAAACAAGAAAAATTGAGAGTTTACAAAAGATAAAATCACTATGTGATATAACACTTTTAATTAATGACAATGTAGATTTGGTAGAGTTTTGTGATGGTCTTCATGTGGGACAAGAAGATTTAAAACAGATATCTATTGAGCAGATTAGAGAAAAAATAGGAAGAAAAATTTTAGGAGTCTCAACACATAATAAAAAAGAGATTTTGGAAGCAAATAATTTGGATATAGATTATATAGGATTAGGTGCATATAGGCAAACTAGTACAAAGAGTGATGCAAGCGTTTTAAAAGAGAGTCTAAGTAAATTAGCAAGTCTTTCTTTTAAGCCGGTTGGTGCAATTGGTGGTGTAAAAGTGGATGATGAGATTGATGGTGTTACATATGCTGTAGTAGGAAGTAACTTGTATGAATATTAAAGTTTTTAGCATAGAGAAGAGTGGTGATATCCATGTGGATTCGCTGAATAAAGAGTTCATTAAAATGATCTCTAAAAGTGCTTCAATAGAAGATGTCGTTCTTTTTAACAAGCAAATTGGCAAAGCTCAATCTATTGGTGCTAAGGAAGCTAAAGATTCATATAGTAAAGCTTACGAACCATATCTAAAGGGATATAATATCGCTTTAGATGTTAGTGGAAAGCAATGTGATAGTTTTGAGTTTAGTAAAATTTTTGATAACGCAATAAATATCAATTTTTTTATAGGCGGTGCTTATGGTTTTAATAAAGAGTTTCTTTCCAAAACTCAAAAAGTCATAAGCTTAAGTAGTTTGACATATGCCCACAAGATAGCTAAAGTTGTTCTTTATGAACAAATTTACAGAGGGCTTTGTATAAAAAGCAATCATCCCTACCATAAGTAGGACAATAAGGAAAAAAGAGCAATGAGAGATAGTGATTTAAAATACTTTGAAGATTTACTTTTGAATCGTAGAGTACAAATAAAGAAAAATATAGATGATGCTGCAAGAGAGATTGCATCACTAAAAAATGATGAGGTTGGAGATGAAGCAGATCATGCAGCTGTAAGTACTGACCGTATGATAGAACAAGCTATAAGTGCTCAACAAACTCGTGAACTCGGTGAGATAGATTTTTCACTTAGTAAGATAAAGAGGGGTGGTTATGGTATATGTGAAATGTGTGAGGAAGATATAAGTTTTCAAAGACTAAAAGTAAAACCTTATGCAAAATATTGTATAGTTTGTAGAGAGATAATAGAAAAACAAAATAAGTAGGGGCATTAAGATGGGGATTAAGCGTTATATTCTTTTAACAGTTGTTTATATGTTGGCAGTAGGTTTGTATGTGTATAGTTTCAATGGAGATGTGTATACGTTAAATATATATAAGTTTTCATTAGAGCTTCCTATCGCACTTTGGATTATTATGCCTACAATATTGCTTTTTATAGCGTCTATTACACATATGGTGTATTATAGTTTAAAAGACTTTTGGAAAGATAGAGCTATAAAAAAAGATTTTGAAAATTATAAACTAGCGCTTAGTGAAAAGATTTTGGGTGAAGATAGTATTGTAAAATATAAAACAGAGTGGTTTGCATTTGCTGGTAAGGCACTTAAAATATTGGCTTATAAAGATGTAGAAGATATTACTATTGAAGATGAAAAGATAGAAGCAAATCGTAAAGTAGTTAGAGATATAAATAGCGGAAAAGTGGTTGACCTAAAAAAATATAGGCTTTTAGATGATAATAAACTTTTAGAAAAAAATAGTTTTAATAAACTAGCAAATGAGCAGAAGTATGCTGGTGTTATTCTTAAAACTTGTAAAGATGAAAATAGTGAATTATGTCAGAAAGCTTATATGGAATATATAAAATATGCAAGTTTTGAAGATATAAAAAATATAGGGTTTACTCCAACAAAAGAGATGTTTAGAACTCTTATGGAAAGATACCTTGAAGAAGAGGGAACAGTTTCAATAAAACTAAGTTTAGATGATATTCAGGAGCTTTTGATGCAGTTTAAAGCAAATCGTGAAGATTATTTAGAGTTGGCTTATGAGATTAAATCAAAACTAGATCCTGATGCACTTATATCACTTTTTGGAAAACTTTATAATTCTCCAGAGCATGCAGTAGCTGCAGATGCATATCTATATGTACTTTATGAACTTCAAATGATTGATAAAATAAGAGAAATTTTAGAAAATTCAGATGAAGATGAATTTGTAAAGTGGAAGACTATACTTTTCCTAAGAGATAATGGTAAAAATGTAGATAGTGGACTTTTTTTAAGAATATAGATTGAATACAATAGATTTTAACCAAGGCATTGTTGCCTTGGCTCCCCTTGCTGGATATACAGACCTTCCTTTTCGTAATGTTGTTAAAAAATTTGGAGCTGACTTAACATTTTCCGAGATGATAAGTTCAAATGCATTGCAACATAATTCTAAAAAAACTTTTAAGATGTTAGAAAAATCTTCACAAGAGAGCCCTTATATAGTGCAAATCGCAGGAAGTGATTTAGTAGCTATTCGTGATGCTGTAGAGATACTAAATGATATAGAAGGTATAGATGGTATTGATTTAAATTGTGGATGTCCTGTACCAAAAGTAGTATCTCAAAGCTCTGGCTCATCACTTCTTTTAGACTTACCTCACCTTGGTAAAATTATAGAGACTATTAAAAAGTATTCTAATAAGCGTTATACTAGTGCAAAAGTGCGTTTAGGTTATGTAGATAAAATTCCAAAAGATATTGCCAAGGCAGTTGAAGGAAGTGGTGTTGATTTTATGAGTGTACATGGACGTACACGTGCAGGTGCATATAAAGCACCAGTAGATTATGAGGCAATAGCAACAATAAAGCAAAATGTTAATATACCAGTTTTAGCAAATGGTGATATAACAAGTTATGAAAAAGCGATGGAAGTAAAAAAGATAACAGGTTGTAATTCTATTATGATAGGACGAGGAGCTATAGGTAATCCTTGGATATTTTATCAGCTAAAACATGGTGAAAATTCAGTTGATAATGCTTTAAAGGCCAAAATTATCTTAGAGCATTATAACTCTATGATAGAGTTTCATGGCTCTCATGGTGTTAGTATGTTTAGAAAACACTTACACGTATACTCAAAAGGTTATGAAGAGGCTTCAGCCTTTAGAAATAAAATCAACACTATAGTTGATATTGAGCAAATGAGAGATGAGATAAAGTTATTTTTTAGTAACCATCAT
>CAZBPU010000018.1:0-21800 GCA_964493845.1 uncultured Sulfurospirillum sp. | reverse complement strand
GCATACCATACTATAAAAATTGCAGATAACCATATAAAAGTTACAAGTCCCCACCAATAAAAAAGAAGTGGTAGTTTAAAATAAGCAAATATACTAAAAACTAAAACAGGTACTATAAGTTGCCTAAAAAGACTTAGATAGATTAAAAGTGCTGGTTTTTTTATACCTTGTAAAAAAGAGATATTTATAAAGACTAACATATATGCGTATAGGGAAGTTGCTGAAGCATAAAGATAGCCCATTCCAGCTTCTATAACTAGTGTATCATTTGTAAATAGTCCCATCAAAAATCTACCAAAGATAAAAAGTGATGCCATTCCAATAATCCATAGTATAAATCCAACTTTTTGAGCATAAATTACACTTTGTTTAACTCTTTGATACTCTTTTGCACCATTATTTTGAGATACTATAGCAAGAATTGCAACATTTATCCCTATTGAAGGAAGTAAAAATATCTGCTCAATTCTAATAGCAATGCCATAAGCAGCTACAACATGCTGACCAAATGATGAGATATAGTATGTGATTATAAACATACCAAGAGCCATAAGTAACATGTTTATAGTTGGAGGAATACCTTGTTTAAAAAATGATACAACTATCTGTATATCAAAATTAAACTTTGGTAAGTTTTGAAGTAAATGAGTTTTTTTAAGAACACTAAATAGATATACTAATCCAAGAAATTCAATGATAATAGTAGCATATCCAATACCTCTAACACCCATAGGGGCAAGTCCAAAACCACCTTTTATAAACCAATAATCTAATATGATATTTAAGAAAAATCCTAAGACTAAAAAATTTCTAAATGCTTTTGTATTACCTAAAGAGTTTAGAAGAGAGTTTGTAAAAAATACTCCTACATAAAAGATAGCCCCAAAAAGAATAATATTTATGTATGAAAGAGCTTCTTTTAAATAGTCTCCTTTTGCTCCTAAAACTTGCATTAAAAAAGGAGCACTTAAAATACCTATGAGTGTAATAATTATAGCAATACAGAGTGCAAAAAAGATAACATGAAGAACTTTTTGTTTAGCTTTATCTATATTTTTTTCGCCAAGGTCATTGCCTATTAGGGCAGTTACACCTTGACTCATACCACCTGCAACAGCTATTATGATAAAAAATATAGAAAAAGTTAGCGAAAGTGAGGCTAAGGCTTGAGTGGAAATTTCTCCTGCAAAAAAAGTGTCGGTTACGTTAAACATAGTGTGAAAGAAGTATCCTATACTCGAAGGTATAGCGATACTTCTTAAATGTTTTTTTATACTACCTTTAGTTAAATCACTAGACATTAAATCTAAAGTGCATTACGTCACCATCATTGACAACATAATCTTTTCCTTCAAGACGCATTTTACCTGCATCTTTAGCTCCATTTTCGCCTTTATAAGTTATGAAATCTTCATAAGCGATAACTTCTGCACGGATAAATCCTTTTTCAAAATCATTATGTATAACTGAAGCAGATTTTGGAGCTTTCCAACCTTTTTGAATTGTCCATGCTCTTACTTCCATAACTCCAGCGGTAAAGTAGCTGATTAAGTTTAATTTTGCAAAGGCAGTATGGATTATCTTATTTAATCCAGACTCTTCTATGCCGAGGTCTGTTAAAAACTCAGTTGCTTCTTCTTCTTCAAGTCCACAAAGTTCTTCTTCTATCTTTGCACAAAGCACTATTACATCTGCTCCAACTTCTTTGGCATGAGCTTTTACTTTTGTTACATATTCATTGTCTTCTAAAAGAGAGTCTTCATCTACATTTGCTCCATATATTATCTCTTTATTAGATAAAAACCTAAGCTCTTTATCAAGTTCTAAAAAAGTATCATCATCTTTTTTGCTAAAAGTACTAACAGGTTTTAAATCATCAAGATGAGCTTTGAGCTCTAAGGCAAACTCATGAGTAGCACGAGCAGACTTATCTGATTTTGCTGTTCTGTGAAGTTTTACTATTTTGTTATCTAGTTGTTGAATATCAGCAAATATAAGCTCACTCTCTATAATCTCTATATCTCTAATTGGGTCGATATTCCCCTCAACATGAGTGATATTATCATCTTCAAAACACCTAACCATATGTAAGATAACTTCTACTTCTCGTATATTTGAAAGAAATTTGTTTCCAAGACCTTCACCAGTTGAAGCACCTTTTACAAGCCCTGCAATATCTACAAAATCAACAGTAGAGTACTGAATACGTTCAGGATTTACAATCTTTGCTAACTCATTTAGTCTATCATCTGGGACAGGAACTACTGCTTTGTTTGGCTCTATTGTACAAAAAGGGTAGTTTGCACTCTCTGCATTTTGTGCTTTTGTTAGAGCATTAAAAGTTGTTGATTTTCCAATGTTTGGAAGTCCTACTATGCCTACACCTAATCCCATTATGCTTCCTCTTCTTTACTTTTTTCTATCATCCAGTATAAGTTCATACGAACTCCCGCTCCACTTGCTCCACATTGGTTATAACCCCAATCTTTTTCTACATAAGCAGGTCCTGCAATGTCAAGGTGTAGCCATTTATCTTTGTAATCATCTGCTACAAAATTATCTAAGAACAGTCCAGCAGTAATAGCTCCACCATAACTTGATGAGCTTATATTACTTATGTCTGCAATAGAGCTTTTAAGTAGTTTTTTTAGATATCTGTTAAAAGGTAGACTTCCTGTTAACTCTCCACTCATTTTTGCGTATTTTGCTAAAGAGTGTTTAAGTTCACTTGAATGCCCCATAACACCAGTTGTATAGTCTCCTAAAGCAACTACACAAGCACCCGTAAGTGTCGCCATATCTATAAGGTAGTCTGGTTTTTGTTCACATGCATAACACAGACAATCAGCAAGAACTAAACGTCCTTCAGCATCTGTATTTCTTATTTCTATAGTTTTTCCATTTTTTGCAGTTAGTACATCATCTGGTTTATACGCTTCTGGTCCTATTGCATTTTCAGTTGCACCTACAATAGCATGAACTTCAAAAGGAAGCTCAAGTTCCGCAGCACCTTTTAAAATGCTCAATACTGCGGCACTTCCACTCATATCAGATTTCATAGTTACCATGTGATTACCTGGTTTTAAGCTAAGTCCACCAGTATCATAAGTTAAGCCTTTTCCAACGTATACAAATTTTTCTTTTGCATTTTTTGGTTTGTAGATTACATGTAAAAGTCTTGGAGGTATGTGACTAGCTCTATTGACTGCTAAAAAAGCTCCCATATTTTGCTCTTCTAAAAACTCTTTACCATAAGAGTTACATGTAACGTCTTTTATAGACTCTAGAGTTTTTGCGATCTCTTCAAGCTTTAAAGAGTGCATTTCATATGGAATTTCATTTACTAAATCTTTTGCAAAGTTTGTTGCATTTGCTATAGTTGAGCCTACTTTTAAATCACTATTTTGAATTTCATTTGAAGAGTATATGTAGATGTTTTTTATGTTGTTTTCATTTTTTTTGCTTTTATATTTATCAAAACTATAACTAGCGAGGATAAATCCTTCACTTAGAGCTTGGATATTTGTATTTGCTTTTAGTTTTATACTTTTTGCTTTTGTCTTTTTTAGAGATTTTAAAGCAGTAGCACAAGCTAGACGAAGTTCATCACTATCTTCTGTTTGACATCCAACGTATAGTTTATTGTCTATTAGACAAGCTTCTTCATCTTCACATTTAAATCCTAAAAACTCAAGTCTATCTTTATCTTCTTTTATCTCTTTAACAAATATAACTTCTATATCTGCTTCTATATCTTTTTTGGTTATCTCTATTTTCATTTTATTCCTTATCGAAGTTTAGTAACTCTTTTGCTTGTATCATATCTTTGTCTCCACGACCTGAAAGATTTACAATGATAAGTGAGTTTTTTAACTTATCTTTTGGCATTTTTTTAAGATATGCTACTGCATGAGAACTTTCAAATGCTGGGATTAGTCCCTCTTTTTGACTTAACCATACAAAAGCATCAAGTGCCTCTTTGTCTGTTATATTTTCATATTGTGCAGCTTTAAGCTCTTTTAAGTAGGCATGTTCAGGACCAATTCCTGGGTAGTCAAGTCCTGCACTAATTGAGTGAGCTTCAAGTATCTGGCCATCATCATCTTGTAGTAGATAACTCATTTGTCCATGTAAAACTCCAGGACTTCCTTTTTCTAAACTAGCACCATGTTTATCGGTTTCTACTCCAAGTCCACCAGCTTCAATACCAATACAAGTTACACCATCATCTTCTAAAAAGTGACTAAATGCACCAATCGCATTACTACCACCACCTATACAAGCTATAACATAATCTGGTAATCGATTTTCTTTTACTAAAATCTGAGCTTTTGCTTCATACCCGATTATAGCTTGAAAATCACGAACCATCATAGGGTAGGGGTGAGGACCTGCAACAGTTCCAATGATATAAAATGTATCTCTTGCATTTGTTACCCAGTAGCGTATAGCTTCATTCATAGCATCTTTAAGAGTTCTACTACCACTTTTAACAGAGTGAACTTTTGCTCCAAGAAGCTTCATGCGAAATACATTGAGCTCTTGTCTTTTAACATCTTTTTCACCCATAAATACTTCACATTCAAGTCCTAAAAGAGCGGCAACCGTAGCAGTAGCTACGCCATGCTGACCTGCGCCAGTCTCTGCTATGACTCTTTTTTTACCCATCTTTTTAGCTATGAGCCCTTGGACTATAGTATTGTTTACTTTATGTGCACCAGTATGATTTAAATCTTCTCTTTTAAAGTATATTTTTGCTCCAAGTTCATCAGAGATATTTTTTGCATAGTACAATGAAGAAGGGCGACCAACATAATCTTTTAGATATGTATTAACTTCACTCCAAAACTCTTTGTCAAAACGTAGTTTTTTATAATATGTATCAAGTTCTAATAAAACTGGCATTAGAGTTTCAGGAACATATCTCCCTCCAAATATACCAAAATGTCCATTGCTATCAGGATCAAATTTTGAAGCTTTAGGGATATACATCAATCCACCTCTAAAACAGAGTATACATTTGTACTTTTTCTAATCTCAGCATCACCTTGTAAAAATGTAAGGTTTAAAACGAAACAAGCTTCAATACACTGTGCACCAGCTTTATTTATAAGATTTACTGCAGCAGTTGCAGTTCCTCCTGTTGCTATTAAGTCATCTATGAGTAGAACTTTTGGGTTTTCTTTTTTACTTTTAAAAGCATCTATATGAATTTCAACTTCATCTACACCATACTCAAGAGAGTATTTTTCACTTATAGTTGTATATGGAAGTTTTCCTGGTTTTCTTATAGGCACAAAAGAGCAGTTTAATTTAGTAGCTAAAGATGCACCAAATATAAAACCACGAGCTTCAATGCCCGCAATAAAATCTATATCCATATCTTCATATCTATCAGCTAAATGGTCTATAAGAAAACTATATGCTTTTTCATCAGCTAGTAAAGTAGTAATATCTTTAAAAATAATCCCAGGTTTTGGAAAATCTTTAATATCCCTTATAGTTTTTAATAAATAGTCTTTATCACCTTGATTTAATTCTTTCATTTATATAATCCTAATTGAATAATTTGTATTTTAAATATAGAGCGAGACAAAGAAAAAGTCCAAATGTTCCATATGATATAACTTCAACACCCATTTAAAGAAGTGCCTCAATTTTACCTTGTAACTCTTTTATCTGTTGTCTTAGTTTGTCACTCTCCATACGGTATTGAGAGTTTCTTGTTCTGAGAGATTTTAAGTCATTTTTGACTTTTGTAAGTTCATCACTTAATATGTCAATATTTCCGAGTGAGCGTTGAAGTTGTACTTGATATTTTCGTATCACAACTTCTGCATCTCCTAGAGTGTTTTTAACAATAACACTACCTAGTTTCTCTTTTTTTAGAAGTGTTTTATAGTAAAAAACCATGATGGTTAAATAAACACAAAGCGAAGCTAGAGTTGTTGTTATAATCCACTCTATCAACATGATTAGAGCTCTATCTTTTTTACACGATCAGCGTGTCTTCCACCCTCAAAACTTCCATTACACCAAGCATCTATGATAGACTCAGCAACTCCAAGTCCAACAATTCTCTCTCCAAAGCAAAGAACATTTGCATCATTATGTGCTCGTGCCATACTCGCTGTATAGGCGTCATGACAGAGTGCCGCTCTTATACCTATGCTTTTGTTTGCGGCCAAACTCATACCTATCCCTGAGCCACAGATAAGTATACCTTGAGTATTTGGTTCTGTTAAAACGTGTAAACAAACTTTGTGTGCATAATCAGGATAATCTACCCTATCAGCATTTTGAGGACCTAAGTCAACTACTTGATGACCTCTTTTTTCTAGCATTTCGATGATATTTGGCTTGATTGCCACTCCTGCGTGGTCTGTTGCAATAAAAAACTTCATAATATTCCTTACATGTAATGACGCGATTATACCATAATATATGTTATAATAAGTTTATGAATATAACACATAAAGAATCTTTACAAAAGCAATTTAGTGACTTTTGTAGAAGAAATAACCCGAAAAACATGGAGATAGCAGTAGAGTTTTTTACTGTTTTTGGTGGACTAGATATAACGCTCAATATGGATGAGCCACTTGAAAAACTGATAGAGAAACATATACTAAAAGAGTATAGATTTTTAAGAAATGATGTTTCAAAACTTACAACTGGTGATGAAAAATACCATAAACTTTTAAGTGCAAGTGCTTTAGGAGATAGAAGGACAAACTCTAGTTTTAAAAGAGCAAGTTTCTCTTTTGATGATGGCATGGATTTAGTTGAAGAGCTTCGTGATAAAGGTTTTATAAAATTGGAAAGATGTACGGAAGATATCTATGTTTCAGATAAGATTCTTTTTAATGCACCTTTTTTAAGATTTTGGTTTGCTTTTGTATCTCCAATTTTTAAGAGCATAAGAGATAAAGAGTATAAAGAGTTTTTTGAGATATACAATAACAGAAAAGTAGAGTTTAGTAACTTGGTTTTTTCTCAACTCTGCCATGAACTTGTAAAAGTTCTGTTCAAAGATGATAAGATTTACAATATTGGACGCTATTGGGATGATGAAATTGAGATTGATTTAGTAGCAAAAACAAAATCAGGCAAAAAGATAGTGGGTACTTGTAAATTTACAGATAAAAAACTTAAAAAAAGTGAACTTACAAAACTAAAAGAAAATTGTGAGAAAGCAAAAATAGAAGCAGATATTCAGATGCTTTTTGCAAAAAAAGGCTTCACAAGTGAGTTAAAATCACTTAAAAGTGAAACCGTACAACTCTTTACATGTAAGCATCTTAAAATGCTTTACATGTAGAGTAGCTATTGAACTAAATAGTTGATTATGTATCTAATGGGAGCAAAAAAGTAGTTTGAAAGAGGTGTGGCGATTATTAAGATAAGTATAACCATACCGTATCTTTCTATTGCATTATAAAAATCTACTACTTTATCCCATCTGTTCCATGCTGCAAAATAAGATAGTGCATGTGAACCATCTAGCGGGGGAATTGGCAGGAGATTAAAGAAACCTAAAACTACATTGTAGATTAGTGATTGTAAAATAAAGTAAGCTATAAAAAGTTCAAACATAGAACCAATTGAGCCTAAATCCATATACTTAAGTAAGATAGAGGCAAATATAGCAAGTCCAGCATTATAGTATATACCTGCTAAAGCTACATTGATAGCACCTTTATATCCTGCATTATTTATAACTTCTCTTATATTTATAGGAACAGGTTTTGCCCATCCAAAAAGAAATGGTGCTCCAGATACAAAAAGGATTGTAGGTATAACAATAGTTCCAACAGGGTCAATGTGAACTAAAGGATTTATACTGAGTCTTCCGGCATTTCTTGCTGTGGTATCACCATATCTATAAGCCATATATCCGTGCATAATCTCATGCCCAATGATAGCTACTGCTAAAGCTAAAACTGTAGCTACTATTTTTATAATTTCACTATTTTCCATCTAAAAACTTTGCATCTTTTTGTATGGTATCAATAAAACGTCCTACTCTATTCCATCTTACTTTATAGTTATCATCCCAACTAAAGTAGATAAACCAAGGTTTACCAACTATAAGTTTATAAGGGACACTTCCCCAAAATCTACTATCATTTGAGTGGTCACGGTTATCACCCATCATATAAAACTCACCTTGTGGAACTTTTTTGTAAAAGGCATTATATTGAGCGTTAAAGTTTTTTGGTAACTCATCTACAACAACAGGTTGCATTGCAAAGTCATTTGCTGCTAAAAACATAGTCATTTGTTGAAATAGATTTACATTTTCATCATATTGAATTCCAGGAAATTTCTCTTTATATGGATTTAGCACCCACGTTTTTCCTGCAATTGTATGTAGTTTATCTTTAGAATAGTTCTTTTTCATCCACTCTTCACCTTCATGAAAACTAATATAAAGATGTTTATCTTGAAAAAGTATCTCATCTCCACCCTCAGCAACCATTCTTTTTACGTAGTGTATTTTTGGCTGTTTTGGATAACGAAAAACTACAATATCTCCACGTTTTGGTTTAGGTCCTTCTGTGAGGTGCCCGTTATCAAAAAAATCAGGTAAAATTTGAACTTCAATCCATGGAATATGTGGAGTAGGAATACCATAAGAGAACTTTTTAACAAAAAGATGATCACCTATTAAGAGTGTCTTTTTCATACTACCACTAGGAATAACAAACGCTTGTGCTACAAAAAATATAACTAAAAGAACTATGACAACTGTACCAGTCCAAGAGTTTGACCAAGTTAAAAGTTTATTTAAAAAGTTTTTCATTATTTTTTACTCATTTTTGCAGCAGTCAATGTGTTTTGAAGTAACATGGCGATTGTCATTGGACCAACTCCACCAGGAACAGGTGTTATATAGCTACATTTGTCTGCTACTGAATCAAAGTCTATATCACCTACAAGTTTTCCTTCGTATTTTCCCCAAGTCATTCTATTGATGCCAACATCAATTACAACTGCTCCATCTTTAACCATATCTTCTTTTATCATATGAGGAATTCCAACACCAACTATAAGAAGATCTGCTCTAGAAGTATGCTCTTTTAAATTTTTTGTTTTTGAGTGACATATTGTGACAGTTGCTCTTGCATTTACAAGTAAATTTACCATAGGTTTTCCTACGATATTACTAACACCAACAACACAAGCATCCATACCCATTGGGTCTATGCCATACTCTTTTAAAATTCTCATAACCCCAAGAGGTGTACAAGGAACTAAAGTTTGATTGCCAGTTACTAGTTGACCTACATTTGAGACATGAAAACCATCTACATCTTTTTTAGGGTCGATTGCCTCAAGTACTTTTGAAGTATCTATATGCTCTGGTAGAGGGAGCTGTACAAGTATGCCATGTATACTATCATCTTCATTTAATTTTGCAATCCTATCGAGAAGTCTCTCTTGCGTAGCGTCTTTGTCCATTGTGATTTTTTCTGAAAAAATTCCTGCTGCAATACAAGATTTTTCTTTTGATGCAACATAAGTTTGACTAGCAGGGTCATCACCTACTAATATAACTGCCAAACCTGGTATTATTCCCTCTTTCTTTAACTCTGCTGTTTCGATTCTAATCTCTTCTTTTACTTTATTGGATAATGCTTTTCCATCTAAAATTGTCATATTTTAGTGTCCTTGAATGTAATTTTAGATATTATATCTTTTTTATACTAAAGTGAGGGTAAATGAAGATTTTTGTTTGTATTTTTTTGATGTTTTTTTCTTTGAAAGCAGAAGATTTTATAACTAAAATGGAGTATGCTAAGATGCTTTACTCTAACCCACGAGGTATAGGTTGTATTTTGTGTCATGGTAGTAGAGGTGAAGGCTCAATCATAGCAAAGTATAAGCATAAAGGTGAACAAAAAGAGTTAAGAGCACCAGCTATAAACTCTCTTTCAAAAAAGCGTTTCTTTAAGGCTTTATCAAGTTCAAACTCTGTAATGCCAAAGTATTTTTTAACAAATAGTGAGATAGAAGCACTATATTTTTATGTAACAAGTGAGGTAAATAGATGAAAACAGTAAATAGTAAAAAAGCATTTGAGTTAGCTCAAAATGTAATCCCTGGTGGAGTTGATTCTCCAGTAAGAGCATTTAAAAGTGTAGGTGGAACACCTATTTTTATTGAACGTGGTGAAGGTGCATATCTTGTTGATATAGATGGAAATCATTATGTGGATTTTGTACAGAGTTGGGGGCCACTTATATTTGGACATTGTGATAAAACTATAGAGTTTGCTGTCATGGACGCAGTGACACGTGGACTAAGTTTTGGAGCACCTACAGAAGTTGAAACGCAATTAGCAAGTAAATTGTGTAATATGTTTGAAAGTATAGACAAAATTCGTTTTGTAAGTAGTGGAACAGAAGCAGTTATGAGCGCAATTCGTCTTGCTCGTGGTTATACTGGTCGTGATGATATTGTAAAATTTGAGGGGTGTTATCATGGACATAGTGATTCCCTTTTAGTTCAAGCAGGAAGTGGAGCAGTAACTTTTGGAACTCCAAGTAGTCCAGGTGTTCCCGCTGACTTTACGAAGCATACACTTTTAGCAAAATATAATGATATACAGAGTGTAAAAAAGTGTTTTGAAAATTCAAAAGATATAGCATGTATAATTCTTGAGCCAATAGCTGGGAATATGGGTCTTGTTCCAGCTGATGAGCAGTTTTTACAAGAGTTAAGAGATATATGTGATGAAAATGGAGCTTTATTGATATTTGATGAAGTTATGAGTGGTTTTAGAGCCTCTTTAAAAGGTGCGCAAGGTATTACAAGTGTAGTTCCAGATATCGTAACTTTTGGTAAAGTTATTGGTGGAGGTATGCCAGTTGGTGCATTTGGTGGAAAACTTGACATCATGAATAAACTTAGTCCCGATGGTCCAGTTTATCAAGCAGGAACTCTTAGTGGAAACCCAGTAGCTATGCATGCTGGTATGGCATCTTTAGGAAAAATTCTAGAAGACAAAGACCTTTATAGTAGATTTGAATTAAAAGCAAAAAAACTTGTAGAAGGATTTAGAAGTGCTGCAAAAGACAATGGCATATCTTTACATGTAGGAGTAAGAGGGAGTATGTTTGGTTTCTTTTTTAATGAAAATGAAGTCAAAAACTTTGATGATGCTCTAAAAAGTAATACTGATATGTTTGCAAAATTTCATCAAGGTATGTTAAGTGAAGGATACTATTTTGCTTGTAGTCAGTTTGAAACAGGTTTTATTTGTGATGCAATTACAGATGAGATGATAGATGGTTGTATAGAAGCTGCTAAAAAAGTTATGGGGCAGATTAAATGAGTAAAAAAGATACTCCTAAGTATGCAAAACTTGTAGAGGGAGCCGATGGGCTCTCTTTAGGTGTTTCTATAGTAGTGGCTGTTCTTATGGGAGTTGGTGCTGGGATACTTATGAAAAAGTCATTTGGTTATGATTGGTTACTTTGGGTTGGTATTTTTTGGGGAGTTGGTGGTGCCATTTTAAATGTCTATAAAGCTTACAAAAAACAAGTGGCTTCTTATGAAGAGTTTAAAGATGGTGTTCGCTATAAAGAGTATGAAAGTAAAGATGATAACTAAACTCTCTTTTGTATATGTTAGCACAAGTCTATTTTTGATTGTTTTATCTCTATTTATGGGTGGCTTATGGTTGATTAATACACAAGTTGCTTTTATCTGTTCTATGCTTGTTATAATTGCATCTTTTTTTTCATATAAAGGTATGATTGAAAAACGTTTAGAAAATGGAGAGATTCCAGATGAAATTGATGAATTAGATAAAATAGATGATAAATTTAGACTCTTTGAAGAAGATAAAAAAGATGAAGAATTAAGTAAAGAAGAGTTTGTTAAGTATTATAAAGAAGAACGTAAAAAAAACTCGAATTTGAAACAAAGCTTTTTAAATTTATTTAAAAGTGGAAGTGGTATATTTAATCCTTTTAGACTTATTGCATATGTATTTCTTTGTGTGGCTATGTTGTTTTTGATTAAAAATAGTCTTTTTTCAGCAATACCTTTTTTAGTTGGCATTGGGGCTGTTCCCATAGCTAGTATAATATTTGGGTTTCTTATTAAGTCAACATAGTAGAGTTTATTATGGTAGAATTTTCATGAAATCTTACCATGGTATTACTCTTATTTGCTAGAGATTGTATCTCTTTTTCAAAGCTTTTATCTCTAAAATCACTTGCTATAGTTATAGTAAAAATAGGATATTTTTTATTATTTTGTCGTATGTATTCTCCTGTAAGTAAAGAGAGTTTTGTATTAATATTGGTTGATAAGATATGTGATTGATATGTTTTATCTAAAAGTTTTGTAAAATTATTAATCTGGAGTTTTATATCTGGAAATGTTGGATCAAACTCTTTTGTAAACTTTGCTTTGCTTCTAGTACTTGAAGCGCTAATACAAAGGTCTAGTAGTGTATATAAGTTAACGCTATCTCCTTTTTCTTCAATACTTGTAAATTTTTTAGCGGCAGTTTTATATAGTTTTATACCTATTATATTTTCATCTAAGTAACCAATAGTTATAGCATAAAAGCTAAATGAGCCAAATGATAAATCTAGTGCTGTTGTTCTAAATCCATAAGAGTGACTTGCATATACTTTTGTAAGTTCAAATATCTCTTTTGTTTTTACTTCTCCTAGTAGGTATTGAGCTTCTTGGTTTAGTGATTTTATTTTTCCTTCAGAAGTAAATACTATGAATGGATTATAGTCATTTTCAAACCATGCTTCATAAAAAGAGGGGTCCATTTTTTTCCTTTAAGTCATTTTCATTGTTAGAGTAACTGGTTATTATATGATAAAAATATAAAGTAATTAATTATAAAAATTGATTAAATGAATCTGATTTATGAAGCACTTTTAAAGCACTATTTTTATATATAATATGATAATAAAATAATTATAAGGATTTTTTATGTTTAAAAACTTAACAATTAAAATGAAATTGTTGATTTTGGTTTCTATATCAGTGTTTGCTTTAGTGGCTATTTCTGCAAAATCTGTGCTTGTGAACTTTCAACAGGTGCAATCTTTTAAGTCATTAGAAAAAGGGGTACTTTTATCTATAAAAGTTTCTGAGCTGATTCATGAAACACAAAAAGAGAGAGGTGCAACAGCAGGATTTATAGGAAGTAAAGGAGCTAAATTTACTAAAACTTTACTAGAACAGAGAAAATTAACAGATGAAAAAATAAAAGTACTTGAAGAGTATATATCTGCTGTAAATATTGAAAATATAAGTAAAGACATATTTGATTCTTTAAATATTGCACTAAAAGATTTGCAAAATATTCAAGAAATAAGAAAACAAGTAGATGATTTATCTATAAATATAAAAGACGCTATAGGTTATTATACTAATATGAATAGCAAATTTTTAAATGTAACTACAGAAGTATCTAACATTTCAAAATCACAAGAGCTGACAAAAGAGTTGATAGCTTATACTAACTTTTTATTATCAAAAGAGAGAGCTGGGATAGAAAGAGCTGTAGGAACAAATACATTAGCAAGAGGTAATTTTGCTCCAAGAATGGAAATACGATTTAATAATCTTATCACTTCACAAACTAATTATATGAATAGTTTTTTGAGATATACATCTAAAGATGTAAAAGAATTTTACAAAAAGACCTTGAGTGGTGATGCTGTAAATGAGGTAAATAGAATTAGAAAAGTACTAATAGACTCAAATAAGAAAAAACTAATTATATCTCAGTTGAAAGAGGTAGTAGGATATGGTGGTTTTATACATAATTTTAAAAACTACGTTATTAGAGGAGATGAAAAGTATGCAAAAAGGGTTGAAAAAAATTATGCAGTAGTAATGAAACTTATTAATCAATATAAGGTATTAAAAGGTGTTACAAATGAAGAGTTAGAATTATTAGGAAGTATACAGAGTGTTTTTACAAAATATAAAGATGGCTTAGCAAAAGTTGTTGAAGCGAATAATGAAGGACAATCAGTAAGGCAATTGGATAAAATAATAAAAGTCAATGATTCTCCTGCTATAAAAGCATTAAATAAATTGAGTAACAATTTCTTTGCAAATAGTACAGCAGATCATTGGTTTCAAACTATGACAAAAAAAATAAATTTACTTAAAACGATAGATGATTACTTAGCAAAAAAGTTAATAAATGACATAAAGGCAGAGTTGTCAGTAGTAAACCATGAGCTTATAATCTCTTTAATTGTTAATTTGGTTATCATTATATTGACAATGTTTATTGCCTTTTTAATAGTTACCAATATAAGAAACTCTTTGCAGAAGTTTCAAGTGGGTTTATTGTCCTTTTTTAAATATTTAAATAAAGAAAATGACACTGTTGAAAATATAGATTTGGATACAAATGATGAAATTGGACAAATGACGAAGATTGTAAATCAAAATATAGAAAAAACGAAAAGAATACTTGAGGAGGATATTGCACTAATTGCTGAAGTAAAAAGAGTGGCAAATCTTGTAAAAGATGGATATATTAGACAAGATATACAAGCAAGTTCCTCAAATGGAGAACTCAATGAGTTAAAAGAGATATTTAGTGGTATGCTCCATAATATAGCAGATAAAGTATGTGGAGATATCAATAAAATACAAATGGCATTAGCAAGTTTTCAAAGACTTGATTTTACTCATAGAATAGAGAATCCTACAGGTGAAACTTCAAGAGCTCTTAATTCTCTTGCTCAGATGATTACTAAGATGTTATCAGAAAACAAAGAAAATGGAATTGCCTTAAATGAAAATTCTGATATATTAAATGAGGATATAAAAGAGTTGAGTGAAGTTACAAAAAATGTAGAAGTTTTATTAGAAAAAACCGTATTTTTAACAGAAAAAGCAACTATGGGGTTAAATGAATCAAATGAAAGATCAAGTGAAGTTGAGAGCCATGCTACTGAGATAAAATCTGTTGTTTCAGTTATTGGTGATATTGCCGAACAGACAAACCTTTTAGCACTTAATGCTGCTATCGAAGCAGCTCGTGCAGGAGAGCATGGTAGAGGTTTTGCTGTTGTTGCTGATGAAGTAAGAAAGCTTGCTGAGCGAACACAAAAATCACTCTCTGAAGTAAATGCCACTATACAGATTTTGGTTCAATCAGTATCGGGGATAGTTGAAAGTATAAGCGGTAGAACACAGGAGATAAATGAAATCAATAATTCTATGGTAGAGATGGAAGATGTTGGAAAGAAAAATATAATCATAGCAAAAAAAGTAAATGAAGTTGTTTTAAGTATAACGGATATCTCTAAAAAGATAGAAAAAGATATATCAGATAAGAAGTTTTAGTTTTGAAAAAGGTTATACAATAAAAATTATTTTATTGTATAACCTTTAGTTTAACTCTCTATATAGTTCTTGAGTTTACGTCCTACTTTAGGGTGTTTTAGTTTTTTAATAGCAGAGCTTTCTATCTGACGAACTCTTTCTCTTGTTACATTGAGTTCTTTTCCTATCTCTTCAAGAGTTCTATCACTCTCATCA
Source organism: uncultured Sulfurospirillum sp. (assembly GCA_964493845.1). Lineage (GTDB taxonomy): Bacteria > Campylobacterota > Campylobacteria > Campylobacterales > Sulfurospirillaceae > Sulfurospirillum_A. The sequence goes on along the minus strand of CAZBPU010000018.1, from coordinate 6,251 downwards.
AACATAAGACCGAATCTCATACGAATTACTGCTTTTTCTCTGTCGTTTAGTTGGTCAAGTACATCGTCAATTTGGTCTTTAAGGTCATTTTTAAGCATAAAGTCCATAGGGCTTATTGAGTTTTTATCTTCAACAAAGTCACCAAATTTTCCATCATCTTCGTTTCCAATAGGAGCTTCAAGACTTATAGGCTCTTTTGTGATTTTGATTACGTTTTTGACTTTATCGACACTTAGTCCAACTTCTTCTGCAATAGTATCTATATCTGGCTCTCTTCCTTCTTCTTGAAGGTGTTTACGGATTATTTTATTTATTCTGTTTATAGTCTCAATCATATGGATAGGTATACGAATAGTTCTAGCTTGATCTGCAATAGCTCGGCTAATTGCTTGACGTATCCACCATGTAGCATATGTTGAAAACTTGTAGCCTTTTTTATACTCAAATTTATCAACTGCTTTCATAAGACCTATATTTCCTTCTTGGATTAGGTCAAGGAAAGGAAGTCCACGGTTTGTATAACGCTTAGCAATAGAAACAACAAGACGCAAGTTTGATTTTGCCATACGAGTTTTTGACTCATCTGCTATTTTCTTACCACGTTTTATCTGTTCAACAATCTCTTTTAGTACATCAGGGTCTAAATCAAAACTCTGTTTACTTGCTTCTTTTGTTTGAAATAGTTTTTTTATTTCAACATAAGTAGAGACCATAGTTGCTTCAGGCACAAGTGCTGTAATCTCTTCTTTATTTAAATCAGTTATTCTTTCTAAAAGTTTATTGTGATTCTCTTTAAGTGTTTCATTAAAAAGTGGAAGTCTGTACTCTAGTCTTTTGAGCTCTTTATCAAATTCATCATCACTTTTTAGTGAAGTTTCCATAGACCTTACAAGTTCATTTATAAGTTTACTTGTAGGACCAAGTTCAAGTAAATTCTCTTTTAAAATCTTTTTCTTGAATGCAACAGTTATATCATAGATAGCTTTTTTCTCTTCATCTTCCATATCATCTGGTACTTTAGCGATAGCTTTTAGCCAATCTTTTTTTGCTTTTTCTAGTGCTTTAAAGCTTGTAATTACTTTTTCTGTTCTTTTATTATCTTTTTTACTTGTTTTCTTTTCACCATCATCAGCATCATCAGAATCACTATCTTCATCATCTTCAAAGTTTCTAAACAACTCTTTTACACGACGTTCTCTATTTATAAGTGCTTCTTTATAATCTATGATAAAATCAATAAGGTATGGTACAGAACAAAAAGCATCGATGATTATATCTTCACCGAACTCTATCTTTTTACTGATATCTATCTCTTCTTCTTTTGTTAAAAGGGAGATAAGACCCATCTCTCTTAAATACATTCTTACAGGACTATCACTTCTACTCCACTCTAAAAGCTCTTTTTCATTTGCTAAGTCGAACTCTTTTTCAAGAGCTTCATCTTGTAGTTTTTGAGCTTCTTCTGCTCTTTTTAGCGCTTCTTCTAAGTTTCTTAGTTTTGCTAATTCAGCTGAAGTAATAAGTGTTATTTTATATTTTTTCATTAATGTCATCATTTTTTTGACATTTGATGCTGTTGGTTGTTTTACAAAAAGTGCCATAACTTTTTCATAAGTTACATTACCCTTTTCGTTTTCTTTAAATAGCTCTTCTAAGTTTGTATAAAGCTCTTTTGTAGACATATGAGGTCGCTCCTAAATATGGGGGTGAAAAAGGTATATATTATACCTAAAAATATTTAAAAGAATATTAAATATTTGATTATAAACTAGTATATAGAGTATAAGCAACTAAAAACATTATAAAAGAAGTTAGTAAATCTAAAAACTTCCAAGTACTAGGTTTTTTAAACAGAGGTATGAGAATTCTACTGCCATAAGCTAAAGAAAAAAACCAAATAAACGAAGAGGTAACTGCTCCTAAAGTAAAAAAGTTTTGATCAACACCTGTATATTTACTTCCAATAGTACCTATAAGAACAACTGTATCTAGATATACATGTGGATTTAAAAATGATAAGGAGAGTAGGGTTAGGATTATTACTGTTGTAGATTTTTTAGTGGATTTAGTATCAATATCAAGAGTATGTTTACGAAGAGTTGATTTTAATGCCAAAAATCCATAAATCAGTAAAAAGATGATGCCAAACCATGTAATGTAAGTTATAAAGTATGGAAATTTTTCTAAAAAATTACCAAGACCTTTAACTCCTGCAATAATAAACATAGCATCTATAAGTGAACAAATCAGAGCAACAATAAAAACAGACTCTTTTAGTAGCCCTCTCTTTAGAACATAAACATTTTGAGCACCGATAGCAACTATAAGGCCAATGCTAATAAAAAAACCTTGTATAAAAGCTGTAATAATAATTCCTTTATTAACAGTTGTAGAATCAAAATTATAGCTAAAAAATCTTAAACAAAAAATATAAATAAAAGAAGGAACACTAGTTGCTTTAATTAACATATAATAAAAGGAATATTTATGCAAAACGGATATTATACAACCGCAGGGGCTATGGTAACACAGTTTAATAAACTTGATGTTATATCAAACAATTTAGCCAATGTAAATACGACTGCATTTAAACGAGATGATGTTGTTATAGGAGATTTTAAAAGAATTTATCAAGAGTATCAAGATAAAATGCCGATTAAAAACAATACTAAAGAAGCTGCAAAGTATTTAAATGGTTCTATTGATAGAGTCCCTCAAGTGAGTGAGCAGTATGTTGAGTTTAGACAAGGTGGATTAAAAGCTACTGGAAACAGTCTTGACTTTGCACTTAAGAGAGAAGATGTTTTTTTTATGGTTGAGACACCGGATGGTGTTAGATTAACACAAGATGGCTCATTTGTTATCAATAATGATGGAGTACTTACTACAAAAGATGGATTTCCTGTTCTTCCATCAACTTATTTTCAAAATGGGCAGTATATTAAAGTAGAGACAAATAATACTTTTACAGTTGATAAAACAGGAAATATATACTCAGCAGATATTGTTAATGGATTTGATCAAGGAGAAGTGCCAACAGGAAGACTTTTTATAGCTCAAAGTGGTGATGTGAAAACTTTAACTAAAGAGGGTACGAGTCTATATAAATTTAATGATATAAAAGATATAAAAGATTTACAAGATGCAGATGTAGTAGCCCAAGGTTTTTTAGAAACAAGTAATATAAATCCAGTAAATGAGATGGTAGGACTTATTGAGTCAAGTAGAATGGTAGAAATGTATCAAAAGGTTATGACTTCACATATGAATGATCTTAACAATGATGCAATAAATAAATTAGCACAAACAAGAGCATAAGGATAATAAAATGATAAGGTCATTATATACAGCAGCAACAGGAATGATTGCACAGCAGACACAAATAGATGTAACTTCAAATAATATTTCAAATGTAAATACTATTGGTTATAAAAAACAGCGTGCTGAGTTTGCAGACTTAATGTATCAAACTATGGAGTATGCAGGAACTTCAACCAGTGCTACAACAGTATCGCCTACGGGAATTGAAGTTGGTTTAGGAGTTCGTCCTACGGCAATTTCTAAACAGTTTACACAAGGTAACTTTAAAGAGACAGGGAATGATCTTGATATGGCAATAACAGGAAAAGGTTTTTTTCAAATTCAGCTTCCTGATGGGACTACTGCATATACAAGAAATGGGTCATTTAAGTTAGACCGTGATGGAAGTATTGTTAATTCAGATGGCTATAAAATGCTTCCAGAAGTAACAGTTCCAGAAGATGCAACACAAATTTCTATTGGAACAGATGGAACTATATCTGTTTTGCAAGCTGGACAAACTGATATGACAGCAATAGGACAAATAGAACTAGCAAACTTTATTAATCCAGCAGGATTGCACTCTTTAGGTGACAATAACTATTTAAATACGTCAGCTTCTGGTGATGTTATTACAGGTACACCAGGTTTAGATGGTATGGGTCAAACAAGACAGCAGTTTGTAGAGATGAGTAATGTACAACTTGTTGAAGAGATGACAGATCTTATTACTGGTCAGCGTGCTTATGAGGCAAATTCAAAAGCTATTACAACAAGTGATGAAATGTTGCAAACTGTAAATCAGCTCAAAAGATAATTAAATTGTTAATTTTAGTTCCTTTTGCCTTAATAATTTTGGTCATATTTATTGTTGATGCTTTGTATTTTGATGATGTAAAACCTAAAGATGAGCCAAATAATAAAGTCATAGAGAAAACTGATAATAGAAAAAATTATATAAATCAATATTTAAAAAAATAGATGAGCTTTTTTTCTATATTTAAAATGACCATACCAGTTTTAATGGGTTATATTCCATTGGGTATGGCTTTTGGATTGTTACTCTCAAAATTGCTTATTCCTTGGTATTATGCTTTTTTTATGTCTCTTTTTATCTTTGCTGGAGCAGGGCAATTTTTGGCTCTTGGTCTTTTTGCCTCACAAGCAACTATACTTGAGATAGGAGTAGCAACTTTTTTATTAAATCTTCGTCATACTTTTTACGGACTCTCCATGTTAAGTACTTTGAAAAATTTCTCATGGAGAAAAAATTATATAATTTTTGGACTTACTGATGAAACTTTTGCTCTTTTAAAGACAAATGAGATAAAAGAAGAAGATAGAGAAAGAGCATATCTTATAATAACAGCTTTAAATCAAAGTTATTGGGTTATTGGTAGTGTTATAGGTGCTGTATTAGGAAATATAGTGCCTTTTGATTATCGTGGCATTGAGTTTTCTTTGACTGCCCTTTTTGTTGTATTGTCAATTGATTTATATAATAAAAGTAAGCAACATAAACCATTTTTGATTGCTATTGTTATTGGTTTTACTGGAATGTTAGTGTTTCCAAGTGATAAAATGTTAATATTGTCTTTAAGTTTAGCAGCTATAGTTTTAATACTTTTTAAAAAGGCATTAGAAGATGGATAGTAGTTACTTAATTTCAGGAATCGTAATTGCGGCAATTATGACATATGTTACTAGAGTAATTCCATTTGTATTTTTTAGAAAAAAAGAACCAAGTGGTACTATAAAGTATATAGAGTGGAATATGCCAGTTATGATTATGGTAATTTTAGTTTTTTATGCACTCAAAGATGTACCATGGGGAGTTTATCCTTATGGAATTGCTCAAATGGTTGGTATTGCTATAGCAAGTTTTTTGCATATCAGGTATAAAAATGCATTATTAAGTATATTTGTAGCAACTGTATCATATATGTTTTTGATACAAAAAGTGTTTACCGATATTTAAAAGAGGATATAACGTGAAGTTTGATATAGTAAATAGACAAAAAATTTCTAAAAATTGTTTTGTTTGTGGAGTAAAAAATGATTTTGGATTAAAGACAAAGTTTTATGAGACGAGTAGTGAAGAGGTTATAGCAGTTTTTACACCAAAAGATTTACATCAAAGTTATCCAAATATATTGCATGGAGGAATAAGTGCAACTATATTAGATGAGACTATAGGAAGAGCTTTGATGATAAAATATGGAGCAGATAGTTTTGGTGTTACGGTTGAACTTAATTTAAGATATAAAAAACCTGTTCCATTAAATCAAGAGTTAAAAGTTGTTGCAAGAGTTACAAATGACAAAGGAAGACTTTTTGAAGGAAGTGGTGAGCTTATCTTACCAAATGGAGATGTTGCGGTAAAAGCAAAAGGTAAATATATGAAAAGAGAGATTAAAGATATAGTAGAAAAAGAGTTCAGTAAAGATGAGTGGATAGCCTCTGACGCAAAAGATTTAAAAGAGATAAAAATAGGAAATAACGATGACAAATAATTATATATTGAGCTCAATGATGAACTCACTAAAGCTTGATAAGATAGATATCTTAAAAGCTTATAAATTAGTAGATAAAAAGATAACACAAGATGATGTAGATGATATTTTAAGAGAGCCAAGTGATGAGAAGTTTATACTTCTTAGTGATGAAGGATTTGAGTTATTCTTAAATGGTTTTATAGCCTATAAGCGTGGACCAAGTGATAAAAAAGTGAAAAAGAAGAAGATATACTTTTCAAACAATATCATCTTAAAAAAACTAAAAATTGCCCTTGATTTAAAAGATGAAGATATTATTAAAATATTTGCAAATGATGGTTTAGAGATAACAAAATCTCAACTGAGTGCATATTTTAGACGAGATGGACATATAAATTATAGAAAATGTAGTGATGTGCTATTAAAAAGATTTATTAAAGGTTTAAGCAAATAATT
>CAZBPU010000017.1:12245-21981 GCA_964493845.1 uncultured Sulfurospirillum sp. | reverse complement strand
GAGGTATGGTAGCACCAATGGTAGGTAAAGCTTTAGCACTAAAACCATCTGATACTGTTGTAATTTATTGTAAACTAGGTGCTAGAAGTGCCATGGTTGCAAAAGAGTTAGAAGAAGTATATGGGTATAAAAATGTCTATTATTTAAAAGGTGGTATCATGGGTTGGATTAAAAATGGCCATGAAATTCACAATATGATGGGTGAATTTAAAACTATAGAAAAGTAAAACTTTAGAAGTCTGTTATAGACTTCTAAAAAAACAAACATTTAAGTCTATAGTTTTAACAAATTACTATAGACTTTATCTGAGTATACTCCTCTTCAAGAGCATATTTTGGTCCCTCTTTTCCTATTCCACTCTCTTTAAACCCACCATAAGGTTGTATATCAAATCTAAGAGTTGGTATATCATTTATAACAATTCCTCCAGCATTTAACTCATCTATCGCATGTTTACATGTAGACATATTATTTGAAAAAATTGAGTATTGTAAACCATAAGGAGAGTCATTCATCTTACTCTTTGCCTCATCAAAATCTTTTACTTTAATAAGAGAAACTATAGGGGCAAAAACTTCTTCACATACTATATTCATCTCTTCAGTCACATTAGTCATGATAGTTGGTGAAAACATTAACTCTTTACATGTAGAACCAAAAAATAGAGTTGCACCCTCATCTTGTGCATTTTGTATCCAACTTTTTGCTTGTTCTACAGCTTTAGAGTTTATCATAGGACCTATAAAAGTTTTATCATCATAGGGACTTCCTACATGTAAAACTTTTGTTTGCTCTTTAAGGGCTGTTGCAAACTCATCATAAATATCTTCGTTTACATAAATTCTTTGCAAAGATATACAGACTTGTCCAGAATTAATAAAGGCTCCCAATGCACACTTTTGAGCTGCTACTTTTATATCTGCACATTTATCTATATAAGTAGCAGCATTTCCTCCAAGCTCTAAAGCTATCTTTTTAATACCAGCCTTACTTGTTATCTCTCGTCCAACTGGCACACTTCCTGTAAAACTTATGACTCTTGGTATAGGACTTTTAACTAAAGCATCATTGACACCACTTCCACTATATACTACACTAAGTGCATCTTTTATAGCAAACTCACTCTCTATAAAAAGTTTTGCAAACTTAAAAGCAGTTAAAGGAGCAGAGCTTGTTGGTTTCAATATTACCGAATTTCCTGCCACTAAAGCAGGAGCAATTTTATGAGCAACTAAATTAAGAGGAAAGTTAAAAGGTGTAATAGCTAAAACAACTCCAACGGGGATACGCTTATAAAATGATAATGTATCTTTTCCACTTGGCATAGCCGTGGTATCAAATGTCTCTCCATGAAGATTCATCATAGCATTTGCTGAAAGTTTTATAGTCTCTATACAACGACTTACCTCAACTCTTGAAAACTGTATTGGTTTTCCAACTTCATCAGTTATAGTTTGAGCCATATCCTCTTTTTGAAGTTCTAATTTTTGTGCTACATCTAAAAGCCAATTTACTCTTATATGTAAAGGTATTTTTTTTGTAGTTTCAAAACTTTGCTGAGCAATATCTAGAGCTTTTAAAGCATCTTCTTTAGAACATACTGCTACATTTGAAACAACCCTTCCATCATAAGGACTAAAAACGTTACTATACTCTTCAGCTACTCTACATGTAGACCCCAAATATATATCTGCTCGCATAAGAAAACTCCATTTAAAGTAAATTTGGATAATATTATATCTATTTATGAATTAAAGGTAGAAATAAAAATGGAAAAAGCTAAATATATTTGGATGGACGGAGAGCTTGTTGAATGGGATAAAGCTCAAACACATATACTTACTCATACTCTTCATTATGGAAATGGTGTTTTTGAAGGGACAAGAGCATATATGACAAACGATGGTTTGGCTATTTTTAAGCTAAGAGAACATACTAAAAGACTTCTTAACTCAGCAAAAATTACAAGAATAGTACCAAAATATACTATAGAAGAGTTAGAAGATGCACAACTAAAACTTCTTCGTTCAAATGATTTTAAATCAAATGTATATTTAAGACCTCTTATCTATTTAGGTTATGGAATTATGGGGCTTCATCATGTTGCGGCTCCTATTAAAACTTCTATAGCAGCTTGGGAATGGGGAAGTTATCTTGGTGAAGAGGGTTTAGAAAAAGGAATACGTGTTAAAATCTCGTCATTTGCTAGAAATCCTGTTAGTTCTACTATGGGAAAAGCAAAAGCAGCAGCAAATTATCTAAACTCACAAATGGCAAAATACGAAGCTGTTGAAGCTGGTTATGAAGAAGCTCTTCTTTTAGATACTGAAGGTTTTATTGCTGAAGGTAGTGGTGAGTGCTTTTTTATCGTTAGAGATGGAGTACTAATTTCTCCTCCAAATGATACTTCACTAGAGAGTATTACTCAAGGAATGGTACTAGAACTTGCTCGTGAAATGGGCATACCAATTGAGAGAAGAAGAGTTACAAGAGATGAAGTTTATGTTTGTGATGAAGCTTTTTTTACAGGAACTGCTGCTGAAGTAACTCCTATTAGAGATGTTGATAATTACGTTATAGGTGATGGAAAACGAGGAGATATGACAGCAAAACTTCAAGCTGCTTATTTTGATGTAGTATATGGAAGAAACCCTAAATATAAGCACCTATTGACTTACATTTAGTTAACATTTACCAATTAATGGTAGAATAGATATACAAAAATTTTATTAAGGAAAGATATGCCCGCAGATTTGAATGATTATTTCAAAAAGAAGAATGGTGGAAATGGTAGTAGTGGTGGTGGAAATAATGGAGGTGGAGGAGATAGACGTCCCCCAAATATGAATATAGAGCCACCTGAATTTTTCAAAAATCTAGGTAAAAAAGCTGGTGTTTTATATGTACTTATAGGAATAATCGTGCTTTTTGTTATAGCTAAGCCTTTTGTTGTTATTAACTCTGGTGAAGTTGGTATAAAAGCTACAACTGGTAAGTTTGAGCCAATATCTATGGAACCTGGTTTTCATCTGTTTATCCCATTTGTTCAACAAGTATTTGTAGTTGATACAAAAGTAAGAATTATGAACTATACTTCAACTGAAGATATCAATACAATTAATCGAAGAGGTTCTGGCATAAAACTAAACAATGCAATTTCAATTCTTGATGCTCGTGGTCTTCCTGTTTCACTTGATTTAACAGTACAATACCAACTTCAAGCAGATTCTGCTCCTCAAACAATAGCTACTTGGGGTATGAGTTGGGAAGATAAAATCATTAACCCTGTAGTAAGAGATGTTGCAAGAAGAGTTGTAGGACAATATACTGCCGAAGTACTTCCTCAAAAAAGAAATGAAATAGCTGTTAAAATAGAAGATGGTATAAGAGCAAATATAGATTCTCAACCAGGAAGACCTGTTAAACTTTTAACAGTTCAGATGAGAGAAATCATCCTTCCAAAAAAGATAAAAGACCAAATAGAAAAAGTTCAAGTTGCTAAACAAGAAGCAGAAAGAACAAAGTATGAAGTTGAACGTGCTAATCAAGAAGCTCTAAAAGCTGCTGCAATCGCTCAAGGTAAAGCAAATGCTAGAGAGATACAAGCTACAGGACAAGCAAAAGCTATCAAAATTGAAGCAGATGCAAATGCTTATGCAAATATAAAGATAGGAAAGAGTATAACTAATTCTCTTCTTAGCCTAAAGCAAATAGAAGTTCAAGGTAAATTTAACGAAGCACTTAGCACTAACAGAGATGCTAAGATATTCTTAACACCTGGTGGAGCTGTTCCAAATATTTGGGTTGATACTAAAAATACTCAAAGAACAACTTCAATTACAAAATGATAAATAAAGAAACTCTTAGTGAAACTAAAGCTTCAGTGAGAGGAATTTTCAAGGGGCTTTGCTCCTTGAAAAGGAGAATATAAATGATCGACAAAATCGATTGGTCAAAACAAGATTTACTTCCTGCAATAGTGCAGGAAGTAAACTCCAATAAAGTCCTTATGCTCGCATATATGAATAAAGAAGCTGTTGAACTTACACTTAAAACGAACCTAGCACACTACTACTCAAGAAGCAGAAAAAAGATGTGGAAAAAAGGAGAAAGTAGTGGAAATCTTCAACATGTAAAAGAGATATATTTAGATTGTGATTTGGATACTATTTTATTAAAAGTGATTCAAGATGGTGGGTGTGCTTGTCATACAGGCCGTGAATCTTGCTTTTTTAATAGAGTAGATATTGAAGAAAAACCAAGTGAAATCATACAAGATATAAATTATAGTGTTATAGATAAACTATACCATACAATTCAAGAGCGAAAACTTGCAGACCCAAAAACTTCATATGTTGCATCACTTTTTGAAAAAGGTGACAATAGTATACTAAAAAAAGTAGTTGAAGAAGCTGGAGAGTTTAGTTTTGCTGTAAAAGACAATGATGAAAAAGAGATAGTTTATGAAGCAGCTGATTTAGCTTTTCATACTCTTGTAGCTCTTGCTCATAAAAATATAAATCCTGACTTAATAAAGCAAGAGCTAGAGAGACGATTTGGATTAAGTGGAATACAAGAGAAGAATTCAAGGACAAAATAAGGAAAAATAGTGTCAAAAGTTGAAGCACTCAAAATCTATATTTTAAACTATATTCATCACTTTAGTATGTATGATTATATTGCATATGCATGGTTAATTCTTCTATTTTTTATCACTATTTTACTAGCAATTATGGTTGCTAAAAAAAGTCCTACTTTCTCAGTACTAATACTTATAATTGCACTTACACTTTTATTTGCTGGACCATTTGTCTTAAAACATTATCTCGATAAATTTATTAGACCATCTTTAACCAAAATAGAGCAGATTAAAAAATTAACATTTTCTGATACACTTATAATCAATGGAACACTAACTAACCTATCCAAAAAAAGCTTTTCTATCTGTAATATAAATATATCTATCATAAAAACTAGTAAAAATGATATTCAAAATTTTATCAATCAACTAAAACCATTAAGAAAACAGTCGATATCTATAGATAGTACTATAGAAGTAAATTCAACCAAAGAGTTTAGGGTAGTTTTTGACAATTATAGATACTTAAAAGATATCAATATATCTTCAAAATCAGAGTGCTATTAAGGAAAATAAATGTCTTATTTTACTATATTACATTGGATTACACTTGTTATTCTTTTAATTCTTTTTACTCTATTTAGTGCTATTGCATTAAAACAGACAAGTAAAAAAATTCTTTTATCAATGCTATTTTCAAATTTTTTAGTCATAGTAACACTAGCTATATTTTCTATGTTTGTATTAGATAAATATACAAAAGTTGCTCGTTTAGAAAATGTAACTCAAAAACGAATTCTTATGACTGAAACACTCACAGTATCAGGACAAATTAGAAATATAGGCAATTTTGATATAGGAAAATGTAAACTTGAAGTAAAGCTAGTAAACAATGCAATGACTGGTGGAAATGTCAGTGGATCTAAAATATTTACTCCATCAGGACTAAATATTTTTAATTTTTTCAGTTCAAAAAAAGCAAATGCTAAACCGTCAACTGTCATAAATGAATTTGTTATTGCTAAAAACTTTAAAAAAGGAGAGCTTAGAAACTTCTCAGTTGCTATGAGATATCCACCATATTTTCAAAAAACATATATGAATTATAAACTATACTGTCACTAGTAGATATAGCCTTCTTTTTCAAAAGCTTTTTTTATATTATACATCTGTTTATGTTTATTATTACACCATTTGGGAGACAGTAAACTATCATCACTAATACCTGCTGTTACTCTTTGAATCATCATATTTTCTGGTACCATTTTAATAGTTTTAACTAAAGTATCAATATATAATTCTTCACTTATAGGTGTAAATTTTCCACTTTTAAAATCATTTGCTAAAGCTGTTTTTTTTACAATATAAAGTGGATGTATTTTTATAGACTCTACTTCTAAATCTATAGCAGCTTGAACACTATTTAACATCATCTCTTGAGTTTCGCCAGGTAGTCCAAAAATGAGATGAACACAAACCTTAATACCATAACTTCTACTCTTATCTATCTGTTTTATAACATCTTCAATTTTCTCTGCTCTATTTATTCTCTTTAGTGTTTCATTATCTGTTGATTGTATACCATACTCTATCCATATCTCTTTAGTTTTTGATTTTTCGCTAAGATACTCTAAAAGTCTATCTTCAACACAATCAGCTCTTGTTCCTATACTTATACCTATCGTATTTTCAAGTTCAAATGCTCTATCATAAAGAGTTTTTAGTGTTTCAAATGGTGCATAAGTATTTGTAAATGATTGAAAATAGACTAAGAATTTTTTTGCATTAAATTTTTTTGATAATTTTTTCTTTGCTTGATTAAATTGAGATTCCAACTGAATCAATTGAGAAGATAAAAATGGATTGGTTGTTGAGTTTATATTGAGCGAAATCCCTTTTGGTTTTTGAACTCCAAAGTTTGGACTAAAAGACTCATTCTCACAAAAAACACAACCTCCATGAGCTTTACTCCCATCTATATTTGGACAGGTAAATCCAAGTATAGCTATGGGAGTTTTATAAACATTGAAACCATATTTATTGCGAAAATATCTACCCGCTGTTAAAATGTCCTGCATTATTTGATGAAGTAATTTCCATCAAAACTTACAAGTGAATAGTTACTATCATCACCTAGGCTTTTTTTCAGTGCGTCTATGCTTAAAAAATCTAAACTATCTGCTTCTATATAGTCTTTTACTTCCTCGATACTATAATTTGCACTAATAAGCTCTTTATAGCTAGGAGTATCTATTCCATAACGACAAGGGTGCTCTATGGTTGGGGCTGCTATACGCATATGTACTTCACTTGCACCTGCTTCTTTTAAAATTCTTATAATTCTTTTTGCCGTTGTCCCTCTTACGATACTATCATCTATAACAACTATTTTTTTACCTGTTAAAAGGGAACGAATAGGAGATAATTTGAGTTTAACTTTCATATCTCTACGCTCTTGTGTAGGTTCTATAAATGTTCTTCCTACATAGTGATTTCTTACAATTCCCATATCAAAAGGAATTCCACTCTCTTCTGCATATCCTAAAGCTGCACTAACTCCACTATCTGGTACCGGAATAACTAAATCAGCATCTACTTTTTGCTCTCTAGCTAATGCTTTACCCATCTCTTTTCTTACAGCATATACATTTTTACCTTCTATATCACTATCAGGTCTAGCAAAATATATATACTCAAATGCGCAAATATGTGGATCTGGCTCAAAAAGTTGAATAGATTTATAATCATCACAACCTTTTTCAAAGATTATCATCTCTCCTGGCTTTATATCTCTTACAAATGTAGCACCAACTAAATCAAATGCACATGTTTCACTAGAAACTATATATCCACCATCTTTTAGACGACCAAGACTAAAAGGACGTACACCATATTTATCTCGTATAGCAAACATCTTAGTTCGACTCTGGATACATAAACAATATGCACCTTTTACAACTTCTAAAGCTTCTACAATTCTATCTTTTAATCTATCTTTTTTACTTCTAGCAATAAGATGGATTATATTTTCTGTATCCATATCAGACTGAAAAATTGCACCTTGTTCTATAAGTAAACTTCTTACTTCATTTTTGTTTATCAAGTTTCCATTATGAACTACTGAAATCTCACCCAACTGATATGCTGCATATACTGGTTGTGCATCCCAAGTTGACTCTTTTCCTGCAGTTGAGTATCTATTGTGTCCTACTGCCATATGTCCTTTTAACTTACTCAAAGCTACTTCATCAAAAACATCAGTTACCAAACCTCTTTTTTTAATAGTAGTTATCTTTTTACCGTCACTTGTACTTATCCCTGTTGCCTCTTGCCCACGATGCTGCATAGCAAATAGAGCATAATACGCTACTCTTGAAGCCTCACTATTGCCAAAAACCCCAACTATTGCACACATATATTATCCAATTTTAATTTAATCCCAAACAGTCACTAATATGATATAGTCCATTTGGTTGATTTTTTATCCACTTTGTAGCTTTTATAGCACCTTTAGCAAAAGTATCTCTACTTGTGGCAGTGTGGTTTAACTCTATAAATTCACCATCATTATAAAATCCAACAGTATGACGACCAACTATATCACCACCTCTAAGTGCCATAATAGCTATCTCATCTTTACTTCTCTCTCCAATAAGACCATTTCTTCCACTGACTCTTACATCATCTAGCTCAAGACCACGTCCACTAGCTGCATGTTCTCCTAAAGTAATAGCTGTCCCACTTGGTGCATCTTTTTTATATCTATGGTGCTGTTCTACTATCTCTATATCAAAATCACTTAAACTTTTTGAAGCAAGTTCAACCAGTTTATTCATAACTGCAATACCTAAAGACATATTTGTTGAATAAAGAATTGGCATTTTTGTACTTGCCTCTTCTAAAAGATTTAATTGATGAGCGCTCAATCCTGTTGTTCCTATAACTAAAGGTGTAGGATTAGCAATAGCAGCTTCTAACAGAGTCTCTGTTCCAACTGCTATAGTAAAATCTATAACAACATCACTTTTTTGTAAAAGTACAGAAACTTCACTTGTAATCTCTACATCTTCAGGAAGAGTAAAATCAAACTCTTCAATTGCGTGAAGCATATATGGGCGTGCTTCTTCTTCTTTTTTCAAATTTTCTATTAAAAGTCTACCTACTCGACCAGTTGAGCCATGAATTCCTACATTTATCATCAATTACCTTTTTTATTAATCATTCACATATTCTAAAGCTTGAATACCTGCTATGGCACCATCACCTGCTGCACAAACTACTTGTTTTGGAGCATCTATACGTATATCTCCAGCTGCAAACAGTCCTTTTACTGATGTATTCATCTTTAAATCTACTATAACATTTCCATTTTTATCTAACTCACAAAGCTCACTTCCATCTTCTTGTTTTAAAATTTGGTTATTTACATTCATACCAACAAAAACAAATATTCCTGGAACTTCCAATGCTCTTTCATTCCCTTCTTTATCAGTTACAGTAACTCCTGTAACTCCCATCATATCACCAGTTATCTCTTTTACATTTGAGTTTAAAACAAGTTCTATATTCTCTTTATTTTTTACTTTTTCTACACTAACAGGTGATGCTCTAAATGTATCACGTCTATGAATAAGATATACTTTTGAACATATATTTGAAAGATAAAGAGCCTCTTCAAGTGCTGTATCACCACCACCTAAAACTGCAACTTCTTTTCCCTTATAGAAAAAACCATCACAAGTAGCACAAGTGCTAACCCCTTTTCCAAAAAACTTATCTTCTCCTTCAATACCTGCACGTCTTGGAGTACTTCCTGTTGAGATTAAAACACTTTTAGCTTCTACTATCTCTCCACCTTGAAGTGCAATCTTAAAGATATCTCCATCTTTACTAACTCGACTAACTTCTTCCATACGATGTTTCATACCAAAACGCATACACTGCTCTGGCCATGGTTCCATAAGTTCCATGCCAGTTACTTCATGAGCTATCCCAGGATAGTTTTCTATCTCACTACTTCCTGTAATTTGCCCACCAGGCATACCTTTTTCAAACATAACTACATCTTTTAGTCCACCACGAGTAGCATAAAGTCCGGCAGTAAGACCAGCAGGTCCTCCTCCAATAATAGCAAAATCTAACATTTAATTTCTCCT
>CAZBPU010000017.1:0-12145 GCA_964493845.1 uncultured Sulfurospirillum sp. | reverse complement strand
TAAGACCAGCAGGTCCTCCTCCAATAATAGCAAAATCTAACATTTAATTTCTCCTTTTCAAGGAACAAAGTTCCTCAAAAATTCCTTGCACTGAAGCTTTCACTTTGTGAAGAAATTTTTTTAATTTTTAATTTTTTAACTCAAGTTATTCTATAACTTCAATTAAACTATCTTGTTTAAAATTATCATTCTTAAATCTTTTCAATCTAAAAGCACTTGGAAGTTGATATATATTGAAGCGTTGAATTACTTGAAGTAACGTGTTCATACCAGCTCCAATAAATAAAACCTTACCATCTTTCCCTCTTCTTTTTTGATACATATCTATTGCCAATATAGGATTATCTTTTGAAATTTTATCAAAAATTGTATTAAAATTTTGCATGTTAGAGCTGTATATAACAACTGTGTAAATATCGTTTGTTGGGATAAAAATATCCTTTTTAGTGTAAAACATAAGCTTTGAAAAATCTATAAATTTATACTCTGAAAAACGATAGTTAGAGTAAGCAAAAGCGGCAGCAATCATAGCTGCACCAAAAAAAGAGGCAAAAATGAGAGAAAATTGTCCTTTTTTCATAGACAATTTTCCCTAGTTATTTTAAAGTGAATTAATTTTATCAGCTAAAACTTGCTTTGATGAAGCTCCAACCATCTGGTCTACTAGCTCTCCATCTTTGAAAAACAAGATTGTAGGGATTGATCTGATACCATATTTTACTGCGATATCTTGCTCTTCATCTGTATTTACTTTACAGATTTTAGCTTTACCATCAAAATCCTCAGCTAACTCTTCGATAACTGGTGCAAGCATACGACAAGGTCCACACCATGGAGCCCAAAAGTCTACTAATGCAACGCCTTCTTTAATTGACTCATCAAAATTAGATGCTGTTAATTCTAAATATTTTCCCATTATTTTCTCCTATTATTATTTATGAGGTTATTATACATCTAATAACTTTAAACTTTCCATAGTAGACAGAATTACTCCTAATAGCTGATATTTTCTACAATTTCTATTAACTTATCATTTACTATTAAAGCATCTACTTGATAATCCAAGTCTATATCTTTTTTGTATATATAGTAATCTATTGTTTTTATAATTCGTTGAAATTTTTTTGGTGTTATTCGTTCTATTGCATCATATTTTTTTGAATATTTTACCTCAATAAAGTGTAAAATATCATCTTTTTTAGCAACTATATCTATCTCACCAAAACGTGAATGAAAGTTTCTCTCAACTATAGAGTACCCATATTTTTTTAGATACTCTACTGCTTTATCTTCTGCTTTTAGTCCTACATATAGACTAATCTTCAATCCTAATCATAACTGGTTTTTCTTTACATGTAGAAAGCTTTTCTAACTCTTTCAATGCATTTTTTACATTTAATTCTTTACATTTATGAGTTGAAAATAGAAGTGTTGCAAGAGTTTTATCTTTACTATCTGGTTTTTGTAAAAAACTATCTACAGATATACCAAAATCACCTAAAATTGATGTTATCTTAGTCAAAACTCCTATCTCATCAGCTACTTTTACTCTCATATAATATTTTGTTTCTATCTCATCTGAGTTTAAAAGCGTAAAACCTCCACCTTCTAAATCTCTTTTAAATCCAAGCATAGGTGAGCTTTGTCCAACTCTAGCAATATCAATCAAGTCTGCGATGACTGCACTTGCAGTGGCATCTCCACCAGCTCCTGGTCCATAGTACATTGTCTCACCAACACAATCCCCTATAACACTAATCCCATTCATAACATCATCTACTTTTGCTATCATTTGAGAACTTGGAACAAGTGCAGCATGAGCTCTTAGCTCTACTTTTTTACCTTCACATTTTTTTGCGATTGTAAGATGCTTGATGTTATATCCAAACTCTTTTGCAAAAAAGATATCTTCACTATTGATATTTTCTATTCCCTCTATGAGTATATCTTCAGGATTTGCATGAATACCATACGCAATACTTGCTAAAATCAGAAGTTTGTGAGCTGCATCAAATCCACCTACATCAAAAGTTGGATCAGCTTCAGCATATCCAAGTCTTTGAGCTTCATCTAAAACATCTTTAAACTCTACATTTTCATTCATCATCTTTGTTAATATAAAGTTACAAGTTCCATTCATAATACCTTTTATTGACTCAACATGATTTGCACTTAAACCCTCTCTTAACGCCTTGATAATTGGAATTCCACCAGCAACACTAGCTTCAAATCCAAGAGGAATAGTTCCAGCTATATCTTGTAAAGCATACCGATGATAAGCTAAAAGAGCTTTATTGGCTGTCACTACTGACTTCCCATTTTCAAGTGCTTTTTTTACTATTTTAAATGGCTCATCAACCCCACCCATAAGCTCAATAACTACATCTATATCTTCATCTTCTAGAACATCATTTATATCTGTACTTAGTGGAATACTCACGCCTCTATCACGACTAGTATCTCTTACAATTCCCATAACAGGAACTATCTTCTTTCCACATCTAGCTTCAATAATATCACTATTTTCTTTTAAAATATTTGCTACACTTGCACCTACTGTACCTACACCTATTATTCCAACTTTTAACATCTACTCTATTTCTCCAAACTCTTTAAATACTTTTTCAAATTTTTTGCTGCTTGACGAATTCTGTTTTCATTCTCTATTAGAGCAATCCTAACATACCCTTCACCACCTTCACCAAAACCAATTCCAGGGCTTACTGCGATTTTTGCTTCTGTTAGTAACTGCTTAGCAAAACTCATGCTACCCAAGTGCATGGCAACTTCTGGGATTTTTGCCCATATGAACATACTTGCATTTGGTTTATCTATCTTCCAACCAGCATTCTCAAAACTTTCCAACACTACATCTCTTCTTTTTTGATATATATCGATTATCTCATCTACACATTTTTGTGGACCATCAAGTGCTACAGTAGAAGCTACTTGGATTGGTGTAAACATACCATAATCAAACCAAGACTTTATCTTTTGAAGTGCATTTATAAGTTTTGGATTCCCTACTATAAAACCAACTCTCCAACCAGCCATAGAGTAACTTTTTGATAGTGTATAACTCTCAACTGCAACATCTTTTGCCCCTTCAACTTCTAAAATAGAAGGAGTTTTATAGCCATCAAATGTTAAATCAGCATAAGCAATATCACTTATGATATAAAAGCGCTCTTTTCTTGCATAAGCAACTAACTCTTCATAAAAGCTTTTTTTTACTGTTACTGTTGTTGGATTATGAGGAAAATTTACTACTACAAACTTTGGTTTTGGAACTGACTCCGCAAAAGCTTTTTTTAGATTTTTAAAGAAAACTTCAGTATCTAACTCATACTTTTCATTCCATTCTAATCCCATCTTATGCACATTTCCACCAGCAATAATAAATGCATGTGAGTGTATTGGATAAGCAGGGTCTGGAACAACTGCAACATCACCAGGATTTGTGATAGCTTGAACTAAGTGAACATAACCCTCTTTACTTCCTAAAGTTGCCACAGCTTCACGGTCAGGGTCGATATCAACTCCATACTTTCTACTATACCACTTACAAATAGCAAGTCTTAATTTATAAATACCTTTACTCGCACTATAACCATGAGTTTTATCTTTATTTGCTGATTCTATTAATTTATCCACAATATGTTGTGGAGTTCGACTATCTGGATTTCCCATTGAAAAATCGATGATATCTTCACCAGCTCTTCTGGCATTTAGTTTAATCTCATTTATCTCTGCAAAAACATAATTTGGTAATCTTTCTATTGTATTAAACCGTATCTCATCGAACATTTTTATCTCCTTTTTAGGTATATTGAAATACCCCGTTTTATATTGTCAAGTGCATACAAATCAGTTATCTTAATATACTTTACATCTCTTGGTATTTTTAACTTTAATCTATTAGTTGCACTCTTTTTTTTATAATCACTTATAATATGTAATTTATCATCAAAAAATACTATGCTAGGATGCCATCTATCAGCTAATTTAGAAGCAAAAGATATACTTTTCATATCTTTTACATTTATCCAATATGGTTTTATTGGTTTTTTTAATTTTACCGTCATATTGGCTTCAATTTCTCTTGCATCAATTTTTATATTGTCTGAATTTATCTTATATGACCACTCATTTTCTTTAATTCTCTCAATTGAATCTAAAAAACAACCTCTTGCTTCTAGTCTTTTTGAGAAAATTAAAGGGTCAACTATATGTTCAGTTGATATAACAATATCCCATACAAAACTATTCTCTTTTTTTAATGCTCTTTTTGTCAAAAAATAATTATATCCCATAGACGAAAGTGATTCATTAATAACTCTCATAAAAATTAAAGAGTTATTTTTTGTAGAAAAAGAGAGATTTAACTCTAATGGTTTTTTATAAAAAAGCTTTAAAAGACCACTATCTTTAAGCTTAGCAAGAACTTTAACATCATCAACACCACTGTCTTCACGTAAAAACTTATTTTCATCTTTAAATAAAATACGAATTAAGTTCTTCTGTATACTATACTCTTTTTCTCCAATAAAACTCTGTATTTTTTGCTCTAGAGCAGTTGCAAAAGAGAGACTTACTAAAAAAAGAAAAACTGCAACTACTCTTACCAAGGTTTACCCTCATTTAACTCTTTAAACTTATTTAAATTTATCTCAGTTAAGTTTGTATCTTTTACTAAAAATCTCATAGGTGACTGTCTTTTAAATTCTCTTTTTTCATTACCAATAGTCAAATCAAAACTTCCATGTCCTGTCGTTATAATCTGCTCATGAGATAAATCTATAGAAAAGTTACCCTCACCTAAAAAAGACCTTCTCTTTTTTGTATCAAGATAAATAACACCTATCCATAAAGGTGAATTTGGACTAATAATAGCTTCTTGTAAAAATTTAGGATTTGCTTTTTCTAATGGTTCTTCTCTTGTAGGTTCTTCAGCTGTAGGCTTTACGACTTCTGTTTCTGTCTCAACTTTTTCTATATCTTGTTTTAATTTATTTTCTTTATCCATACTATCAGAAAGATTAGTATCTTCTACCACTACCTCATCTGTAATATTGTTTTCATTAAGTGTATTCTCTTCAAAAGAGCTATTAATTTCATCTAAAGATTCTTTTACTTCTTGAACTATAGCAGTTTGTTCATATACTGGTTCATCGTTATTCATATAATTTGAAAAATCAATTTTATCTTGAAATAATGAAAAAAGCATACTAAAAGTAACGCCTACAAGAATTATTAAAATTAAAATCAATAATTTTTTACTACTTTTTTTATCTTCAACTACAATAAAAAGTCCATTATTCTCTTTATCTTGACGATTTTCTATCCAATACTCTTCAAATGCTTCTAACCAAGCACTCAAATCTATCTTATACTCACGTGAAAGTATTTTTACAAAACCCAATGTGTTAATATGATCTAGTTTATCATAGTCATTATTTACCATATATTTTAAATATTTTTGTTCTATATGAGTTTCGTCACAAACCTTTTTTAGCCCTATTTCTTCAAGTACCTTGATATTATCCATTAGCAATCCTGTCACATATTACCGCTGTTGCCGCACTGACATTTAAAGAGTCAAAAGCTCTCGCCATTTTTATTGATATAATTTTATCTAATTTTGCTTTTACTTTTTTGTTAATTCCTGAACCTTCACTACCCATAACTAAAGCTACTTTTTCATCAAACTTTAAACCACTTACACTCTGGCCATCCATATCAGCGCCATACAATGTAAAACCTGTCTGTTTTAACTCATTTGCCATATCTAATGCATTAGGATATAAGACAACAGGAAGTTCAAAAATAGCTGCACTACTAGCTCTAATCATAGATTCTAGGTTAAGAGTTTTAACTCCACTTACTATTAGTCCATCTGCACCAAAAGCATATGCTGTTCTTGCAATAGCCCCAATATTTCCAACATCTGTAAGTTCGTTCAATATAACTAAAAATTTACCATTTTTTACATCTGAAAAATCACTATACCTCAATGGCTCAATTTCAGCAATAAAACCTTGATGATTACCACCTCGTGCAAGTGATTGTGCTTTTTGATTATCAACTTTTACTATAGTACTTGTTGCATTTGCTATAGTAGTAAAAAGCTTTTGATCACACTTTTTAGATAGGTAAACAGTTTTAAATCTTTTTGGATAATTCTTTAATACATGTAAAAAGAGTTGCTTACCATAAATAATCATTTTTGTATACCTTTATTCTAATATATTAGATTATTGTATCTAAAAAGGCTTAAAAAAAGTATATACTAAAGATTATGGTCTCTCTTACTTAGAGAATTCATCATACCAACTCTTTATACTATCTCCTGTAACTTTTGCTAAAAGTTTAGCCTTTTGTTTAGGAGGGAGTTTAAGCTCCATAATATCTTCTTTAGTGATAGCATTTCCTTTATTTATATCTTGACTATCAATAACTATAACCCATTCACCTTTTAGATTTGCATTTTTAAACTGCTCTTTTATCTCTTTACACGTAGCAACAAATCGTCTTTCAAACTTTTTAGTTGCCTCTTTTATAAATATCACTTTTCTATTTGGAATAAGTTTTGCTAATTCGTCTACAAGTTTTTCTATACGATGAGGAGATTCATAAACAATAGTTGGGAAAGATGAGTTTTTTATATACTCCAGTCCAGTTTCCCTCTCTTTTCCTTTATGTGCTAAAAAACCATAAAAAGTAAATTTTGGATTGGAAAAACCACTTGAAGCATAAGCTAGAAGTGCTGCATTTGCTCCAGGTAAGACCTCATAATCTAAACTTTTATTTTGACAAAATTCTACAAAATAACTACCAGGATCACTTATACAAGGCATACCTGCATCACTTAGATAAGCTACAATGTTTTCAAATATGGATATATCTATATTATCTAATACATACTTCTCATTATGAGAATGAAGTGCTATAAAATTTATTATATTAAATTGTAGATTATGTTTTTCACTTAAAAGTGAAAGAAGTCTTTTTGTAACTCTAGTGTCTTCACAAAAAAGGGTATGACACTCACAAAGAAGTTTTAAACTTCTTTGTGAAATATCATCAAGATTTCCTATCGGTGTAGGAATAAAGTAAACCAAAACGTTTACTAGACTATTTTAAGTTATACTTTTTGTTAAACTTCTCAACTCTACCTGCAGCATCAACAATCTTCTCACTACCAGTGAAAAATGGATGGCACTCACTACAGATATCTATTCTCATCTCTGCTTTATTTGACATAGTTTCAAAACTGTTGCCACAAGCACAACTTACTTTACATTCAACGTACTCTGGATGTATATCTTTTTTCATTTCATTTCCTAAAAATTTATTATTGCCCACTCGACAAAAATGCAGTAGACTCAATCGAGTCCACCGCTATATAGGGGGGAGGGGAATTGGGATTATACCTGAAATAGACTTTAATTAAGCTAAAAATAATAACTGTTATTGAGTAGTAAACTCACTTATAACACGATTTTAGCACATACTCCAACTACTGCTGTTTCACTTCTAAGGATATTTGAGCTTTTTAAACCAAATATTTTTGAACTCCTAAAGAGTTCTCTTTCTCTTTTACTAAAACCGCCTTCAGGTCCTACTAAAAAACTCTCTATATTTTCATTTTCACCTAAATAGTTTTCACTAAAATCTATAATTATACTTTGTGGATAAGCTGATAAATACTCTTCGACACTTTTTAAAATCTCAATTTTCATTAAACTTAATCTTCCAGATTGTTCACAAGAGTTTATCAAAATACGTTTTAATCTTTTTTCATCTATTTTATAACTATTTTGAGAAAAATCTGCATATACAAAAGTTATTTTCTCTACACCCATTTCATTTAACATTGCTATATTTTTCTCTACAGTCTTTAAATCAACCACACACCAACCAATATGAACATTACATGTAGAAGTTTTTTCTAGTTTTTTTGTATCAATCAAAATTAAATTTGCTTCTTTTTTATTTATATTTTCTATCTCATAAGTATAGATTTTATCATCATATAAATTTGCAAAATTTAACTGTGATTTAACTGATACTCTGCGAACTTTAAAAATATGAGCATACTCTTTTACATTTAAAGATAAACTCAAATCTCCTGCAGTTTCACAGTAACTAAATTGCATACACCAACCCCATAGTAGCTACTATCAACACAATATCTATAATATACTTCTTCTTCGCAAATACTCTATACTCTTCTACTGAGCCATATTTATACTTTTTAAACAGTTTCATACTCATTACAAATATAATAATCCAAACTACTAACATAAGATAAACTGCATGAGTTACATGAAGCTGATTTATACCTAAAACCAAAACTCCAGTAAATGCAACAGAGGCAAGTAAGCCATAATAAACAGGATTAACTTTTTTTACTTTTTTTGAAAACTCTTTAGTAGTAAAAATAAAATATAAATTTATCAAAGCAACAATCAACATCCCTGTGATAAAATACTGATGATACCTAATAGCCATATGAATTAAATCTTCCATTTAATGCCTTAATATAAAATTTAGATATAATTATACATGATTAATTATGAAGAAGCCTTGAGTATCGTCACAAATAAACTTTCCATTGTTTCTCATACTAAAGATATGGCTCTACTGGATTCAGTAAAGCATATTTGTGCTAAAAATATATATGCAATAACATCTTTACCAACTCATCCAATAGCTCTTAAGGATGGTTTTGCTTTTTGTAATAATGAGAAATATGAAGTATCTACTGGTGAAATACTGAAAGATGGTACGTCTAGTGTTATTGCATATGAAGATAGCACTACAAATCCTCCATATATGTATAATATAAAAAATGCAGGGGAAGATATAAAAAAAGATGAACTTCTTCTTGCTCAAGGAGAACTTATAACTGCATATAGCATAACTTCTTTAGCCTCTCAAGGCATAAAAACTCTAAAAGTTTTTAAAAAACCAACAATAAGTATACTTAGTATTGGAGACAATCTATGTCCTGTACAAAAAGATATAAAAAAAGGTGAGGTATATAACTCAAATGCCCTCTCTTTAGGAGCAAGGATACTAGAAATAGGTGCAAAAGTAGGTAAAGTTTGGCAAGTACAAAATGATAAAGAAGCTATTAAAGAGCATCTAAAAAAGTTAAAAAAACAGAGTGATTTTATCATAACAACTGGAGCTATGAGTAGATATGATGCTATGAGCCAACTTATCTATGAAGATGACTTTAATATACTATTTCATAAAGTACAAATTGCCCCTGCTAGACCCACTGCTTTTACTGTATATGAAAACACCCCCATTCTCCATCTAACAGGTCTTCCACTATCATCTTTACTTGGATTTGAACTTCTCGGAGTTCCTGCCATTAAAATTATAAAAAATGAGTCAACAAAAAAAAGAAAAAGCTTATATATAAAAAATGAAAAAGAGTTTACATGTAGAGATGACTGCACTAGTGCAATTCCTGGTTATTTTGACGGTATAAGTTTTAAAAGTGCTCCTACTTTTGGAGCAGGAATGTTAAATGTGCTTTCTAAATGTAACGGTTATGCTCTTATAAAAAATCGAGGTACTATAAAAGCTAATGAATTAATAGAATTTTTTACTTTTTAAACTTACTAATATATTGTGAAATACTTAAAATATCTTCTTCACTAAAATTACTAATAGTCTTTCTCATAATAGTGCTTAATTTAGAGACTGGATATTTTCCATCTTTTATTGCTTTGATAATAAATACAAGTTCTTCTTTTTCTCTACCTGCTAAAACTCCATTTTTTAATTCAAAAGGAACATGTCTACCATCTATCCCATGACAGCCTCTGCACTTTTTATACAAAGTTTTACCATCTTGAGCAGCAAAGCTACTATTTATAAAAAATAGACATGTAAATATAAAAATTAATAACAATTTCATCTTTTCCCTTTATTATCCACCAGTTTCATAAAAAGCTCTGCTTGAAGTTTCATTTTCATCATCTCCACTCCATTTATTTTTCTCTGGTTTGTTTCTTAATACTTCTTTTAAAACTTCGGCAGCACCAGCTATATCTCCTGCTTGCACAGCTTTTTTAATACTCATAGCTTCTTCAAAATATAAACATGGTATCAAGACTCCTTCTGCGGTTAAGCGTATACGATTACAATCTTCACAGAAATCATGTGCGTGTGGATTGATAATGCCAAATCTATACCCATCTTCAAATTCATACATTTTTGATGGACTTGAAGCCTCTCTTTTTACCTCTGTAAATTTGTATTTGGTTGAGATTATCTGCTTAACTTCATCTTCACTAAGTCCTTGAAGTTTGTCTTTTGCATGCTTATTTTCCATATACTCTATAAATCGTATAGACATATCTCTCTCTTTACAATACTCTAAAACCTCTATAATTTCGTCTGCATTTATGCCTTTAAGAGGAACATTGTTTATTTTAACACCAAGTCCCACTTCTCTAGCTTTATCTATGCCTTTTTTTACTTTTTTAAGAACATCTTTTCCAGATATTTTTGCTGCAATATCATCTTTTAAAGTATCCAATGAGACATTAATACGTTTTAATCCAGCATCTTTTAAATCTTGCGCAACTTCTTCTAAAAGATATCCGTTGGTAGTTAAGGCTATATCTAGTCCACTTTTATAATCATTTATCATTTTTATAAACTTATCTAAACCAGTACGAAGGAGTGGTTCTCCTCCTGTAATACGTATCTTATCTATACCTTCATCAATACCAACTTTTATAAATAAAAACAGCTCCTCAAATGAGAGTAAATTCTCTTTAGGAACCCAAGAAAATGGTTTCTCTGGCATACAATATTGACATCTAAAATTACATCTTTCTGTTACTGAAACTCTCAAATAATTTACTTTTCGTCCATACCCATCTATTAACACTTTATTTTCCTATATATAATTGATATAACATTATAGCGACTTTAAAGTAAATATAAAACTCATTTGGTTAAAATATAACATCATAGTTATTATTGGAGGCTAGTATGACGAAACCAACGCCAAATAGTAGAGAAACCAACATTCAGCAAGATGATTTTTTAGTTTCTAAAACAGATAAAAAAGGTAGGATTACTTATGCTAATCCATCTTTTATAAAAGTTACAGGCTTTAGTGAAGAAGAGTTACTGGGAAAACCGCACAATATTATAAGACATCCTGATATGCCAAAAATTATATTTAAACTTCTTTGGGAAGAGATAAGTAATAAAAGAGAAATTTTTGCTTATGTAAAAAATATGAGTAAAGATGGAGGATTTTATTGGGTTTATGCTAATGTAACTGCATCATTAGATCATAGAGAAAATATTGTGGGATACTACTCTGTTAGAAGAAAAGTGAATCCAAAAGCAATGGATGTTATAAAACCTCTTTATGAAAAGCTACTCTCTTTGGAAAATAGTGAAGGTATAGAGGCTTCAAAGAATTACCTCACAGAATTACTAAAAGAAAAAGGAGTAAGTTATGATGAATTTTCAAACAATCTTCAGAGATTATAAACCTCAAATAGCACTTGGTATTACACTTTTTAGTGTTAGCATCTACCAATTTGTAAATGGTGATATTGCAACTGGTTCTGCACTGCTAACTGGAGCAATCGGTGGATCTTTTTTTGGTAGTAAAAAAACCATTCCTGTAGATGCTAAAATATTTGAAGACTTACTAAAGGTAACGAAAGAGGCAAAAGATGGAAATCTTGAACCAAGAGTAGTTCATATAGATATAAATACTCCTATGGGTCAGATGGCTAACAATGTCAATGAACTATTAGATCAAGTAGAAGCAATTCAACGTGAAACAAAAACAGCTATTCAAAAAGCTGGTGATGGTAAAAATTACCGTAATATATTTAGTGGCGGTTTTAGAGGTATTTTTAAAATAAATGCACAACATATAGCTGACGGTGTAAATGGTATTATAGAGGGTCAAAAAGGTAGAGCAAAAGGTATTTTAGCGAACAAATTTGATGAACTTGGTAATGGTATAGAAGGAATTTCTGATGTGCAAAAAGATTTAACTAATGGCATAGAAAACATGTCTAATATAGCTACTGTTTCGGCCAAAACAGCAGAAAATTCAAACAAAAGTCTAACAAGTGTAAACCAAGTA
>CAZBPU010000016.1:0-22716 GCA_964493845.1 uncultured Sulfurospirillum sp. | reverse complement strand
TGGTTGATGTTTCACAACTTGAATTTTGTATAAGAGATGATTTAAACAAAAAAGTCCCCCGTGTTATGTGTGTATTAGACCCTATAAAAGTAGTAATCGAAAACTATGATGGGTACGAAGAGATTGATGCTTCATACTATCCACACGATGTAGATAAAGAGGGCTCAAGAAAACTTCCTTTTTCACGAGAAATTTATATTGAGCGTGATGATTTTATGGAAAACCCTCCAAAGGGTTATTTCCGCCTTTCTCCTAAACAACCTGTAAGACTTAAACATGCTTATATTATATCTTGTAAAGAGCTTGTTAAAGATAAAAATGGAAATGTTATTGAGATAAAAGCAGAGTACTATCCTGAGTCTAAAAGTGGTTCAGATAGCAGTGGTATAAAAGTAAAAAGTGCTATACAGTGGGTAAGTATAAAAGATGCTAAATCAGTAGAAATAAGACTATATGATAGACTATTTTTGACTGAGGCTCCAGAGGGTATAGAAGATATAAATCCTAACTCTTTAAAAATCATCAAAAATGCTTTTATTGAACCAGCTGTTATCACAGAAAAACCTGATGAGAGATTTCAATTTGAAAGAGAGGGTTATTTTTATGCTGAGCCTATTGATTATAGTGATGAAAATCCTGTATTTAATAAAATTGTTGGCTTAAAAGAGTCTTGGGGTAAAAAAACAAAACAGACAAAATCTGAGCCAAAATCTCAAGCTAAAAAAGTTCATATTGAGGGTGAAGTAACACCTATGAATGAAACACAACAAAAACTATTTGATAGATATACTAAAGAGCTTAATCTAAATAGTGAAATATCAAATACACTAGCAAGAGATGAGCAACTCTCAAACTTTTTTGAAGAGACAATTTTAGTACTTAATAGCCCTATCAATATAGCTAATATTGTAGCTAATGAAGTAGCTAGAGAGTTAAAACAGTCTTCAGATTTAAAGTTCAATGCAACTCAAATAGCTGAACTTGTTAAGATGATTGATGATGATAAAATTTCAAATAAAATTTCTAAACAAGTATTTGAAGAGATGGTACAAACAGGTAAAAACCCAAAAGAAATAGTTGAGATTAAAGGGCTTGTACAGATAAGTGACCCTAATAAAATTGAGCCTATTATTGATGAGATAATTAAAAAAAATCCAGATAATATTGCTAAATTTAAAGCAGGTAATACTAAACTACTAGGATTCTTTGTTGGACAAGTGCTAAAAAATACAGGAGGCAAAGCCAATCCTAAAGTAGTAAATGAACTTGTAGCAAAGAAGCTAAAAAATGTATAGATTTACTACATCTAATTCAAAAGAGATGCATATAGATGACCTTAGACTTGCTCTTTTTAGCTTTATTTGTGCTAAACAATCAAATAATATGTTTATTGTGCGTATAGAAGAAGAAAATAAAAAAAACATAGAGGCTAAAGACAAAGAACTAGTCGATATATTGGCTATTTTTGGTATCACTTATGATAATCTCTACTACCAAAGTGAAAACTTTAAATACCACCTACAATTTGCTTCCTCACTAATGGATAAGAAAAAAGCATTTGCATGTTTTTGTAAAGAAGATGAACTTAAAGATACTAAATATAATGGAAAATGTTTACATATAAGTGAAGATGAGCTACTAAATAATAACTTACCTTTTACTATAAGAATCAAAAAACCTCAAAACAATATAAAACTTAATGATACTCTAAAAGGTAGTCTATCTTTTTCACCAGATGAGATAGATAGCTTTATAATCATGAAACAAGACAAATATCCAACACACAATTTTGCTTGTGCCATTGATGATATGATTCAAGGTGTTAAATATATCATAAATAGTGAAGAGCATATATCAAATACTGCCAAACAAGAGTTTATTAGAGATTCTATAGGTTATAAGGATGAGATAAAATATGCTCATATACCAACCATCTTAAATACTTCTAGCGTTAAATGGCTACTTGACCAAGGTTATATGCCTGAAGCAATCATAAACTATCTTTTACTTCTTGGCAATGAAACTCCAACTCAAATATTTACTTTAGAAGAAGCAATAAAATGGTTTGAACTGACAAAAATCTCAAAAACAACTACTACATTTGACATAAACAAGCTAAGTTTTATAAACCGTGAACATATAAAACTTGTAGAAGATATCGAGCTTTCAAAAAGACTTGGTTATTCATGTTCGAGTATAGGAAAACTAGCAAAACTATATACGCAAGAGTGTAGTACTACTTACGAAATAAAAGAAAAAATAGACACAATCTTTGCTCCAAAAAAATCAGATGAGTATAAAGAGAGTTTAGATAAACTAAAAAAGATTGTAAAAGAAGCTCCATACTTTGAAGAGTTTGAAAAATTTAAAAAGTATATGGAAGAAAAAAGTGAACTTAAAAGTAAAGATTTTTTTAATACTTTTAGGATTTTACTAACAGGTGAAAAAAGTGGTCCAGACTTAACAGAAGTTTACCCACTAATCAAAAATTATTTACAGGAGATAGCAAAGTGATGGTTTTATCAACTTTAATCGAAGCATTAGCACAAATTTTACACATGGTTTTAAATATTTATATCTGGGTCGTTATTATCTCAGCACTTATAACTTGGGTAAGACCTGACCCATATAGCCCTATAGTTCAAATACTTAGACGTTTAACCGAACCAGTATATGAATTTGTACGAAAATATATACCTACAATGATAGGTGGTATTGATTTAGCTCCTATTATCATCATACTTGGTCTTCAATTTTTCGACCTTTTTGCAGTTAAACTACTATTTAGTTTAGCAAGTGGGCTTTAAAAGTCTAAGCAGAGTTTTACTACTCTGCTGTGTTTTAACTATAACACTATTTGCAAATACACCAAAAGATTTATCTTTTTTTGATGATAAACCAAGAAGCCTAGTTAAAGATTACTATATATATAGATATCTAAAAAAACCAACTACTACTTCAGATGAAGCAGATAAACTTCTTGGCCAAACGAGTCGCATGAGTATGAAACTTTTTCATGCCTATGCAAAAAAACTTGATGACCCTGCTTTTAAAAAAGTTTCAAAATGCTTAAAGATGAAACTAAAACCACTTTTAAAAAGTGATGATGAGTGTTTAGCTATCAAGTTTTCTATTTATAGTGCAACAAAACTAGACAAAAAAGAGCTAAAAGATGTTGAGAGAAGGCTAAACAAATATAAAATCTCAAAAGCTCTACATGTAATCTACTCAAACAATCCATTTGAAAGTATGGTTGCTGGAGATTCTGAACTATTTTTTACTATATTTAATAATGTCGGTAGCAAGTATAGAAAAAAATACTTAGACCATACCGTAAGTAAGAAGAAGATAAAAGAGCTTGAAAATAATTGGAATATTAATAATACTATTAAATACACAGTAACTAAAAGAGAATTAAAAAACTTCAATAAATCACTAATTTATATCAACAGATTTTCAAAAGTACTTTCTCATGAAAGTCTCTTTTTTCTAGGGCTAAATGCTCTTCAATTAAGATATAAAAAACTTGCAATGGCATTTTTTGATGAGTCATATAAACGAGCATATTATCGTATGGATAAAGATAAAGTTCTATTTTGGCAATTTTTAGTAAGCAAAGATAAAAAATATAAAAAACTTATAGAAAAAAGTTTTGATTTAAATATATATACCCTACTTTCTGGAGTAAAAAACAATCAGGTCATAGTACCTAAAACATTAAAAGAAAATCATAATTATGATGAAAAAAATCCATTTGGTTGGACAAAACTACTAAAAGATTCAAAAGGTAAAAACACTAAAGAACTTGAAGAGATGGCAAAAAACTTTTTATATACAAACACACTTCCTCACTACTCATATCTTATGGAAAAAGCTAGTGGATATAAAAAACACTACTTCCCTATTCCTTATACACAATATTTAAAAAAAACAGATAAAAAAAGAGTAGCTCTTATCATGGCTATAGCTCGTCAAGAGAGTAGACTGATACCATCAGCCCTATCTCACTCTTATGCTCTTGGAATGATGCAATTTATGCCATTTTTAGCTAGAGCCATAGCAAAAGAACAAAATATAAAAAACTTTGATTTAGATAATATGTTTGACCCAAAAGTAGCTTTAAAATTTGCCAATGTACATCTTAATTGGTTAGAGCGCTCTTTATATCATCCTTTGTTTATAGCTTATGCATACAATGGAGGCATTGGTTTTACAAAAAAACTACTACAATCTAATACTTTTAGAAAAGGAGATTATGAGCCATTTTTAAGTATGGAATTAGTCTATTATGATGAGAGCAGAAAGTATGGAAAAAAAGTATTAGCAAACTATGTTACATATATGCAAATTTTGGGAGAGTCTATTTCTATATATAATCTTTTTGAAAAATTAACAATTCCAGAAGAGACTGACAAATTTAGAACTACAATATCTAATTAATCACTTGTTGAAACTGTTTTAAAACGAACGCTAGTACCCATTGGTAAATTGCCATAGCTATCATAAAAATTTAATTTTGTAGAACCTAGATTTTCTATTGAAATTTCTATATCAACACCTTTTTTACTATAATCTTTTGGTGCTTCAACTAAAAGATATATACTCCAAGGATTTTTAAAAGAGATGATACTAAGAATTGGATTTTCATATTTTAAAAGTTTTATATGATTTTCAACCACACCATTTATTTTAACAGCTGATATACCAAAAATATCTTTTTTATTATGCTCAGTAGGTATATAAACTCCAATTAAAAATGATTCAGTGTCTTTATCTATTTTAATTTTGTCTTGCTCTATTTGATTAAGATGAGTAACTGTCAAATATGCTTCTGCACTATTTTTTTCTTTTATTATCACCTTTTGAGTGGATATTAGAGCTTGTTCTTGTAATATATCAGTTGGTTTTGCATATTCATTAAGTTTTTGTGAACACCCTGTAAATAAAAATAAAATTATATAAAATGGCATAAAAATTTTGTACATTAATTCTCCTAAATTGGAATTTTATCATAATTTATGTGGTATTTAGATATAATCGCAAATATTTTATAAATAAGGCAAATAATGAGCTCTTTAGCTATAGCTTTTAGTGGACCGTCAAATAGTGGTAAAACAACACTTATTGTAAAAGTTGCTGAAGCTTTAAAAGACAAATACAAATTGGCTATTGTTAAACATGACCCTGGTGATAAAGCAATTTTTGATAAAGAGGGAAAAGATAGCTGGAAATTTGCACAAACTGGTGCAGAAGTGGTTGTTGCAAGTCCAACAAAAACAACTTTCTTATCACAACGAGAAAAAAGCATAGATGATATAATTGATATGATAGGAGATTTTGATATTCTTTTGGTTGAAGGGCTTAAAACACTTCCTTTACCAAGGCTTTCTGTTTTTAGAAACAAACTTGAAGAAGACTATTTTCCAATGTCAAATGCACTTGCTATTGATGACAGTATAAATCTTGATGATTATAATATACCTAAACATATAGAAATTTTAGACCTAAACAATACTAACTCTATCATAGAGTGGATTTTAAAAAACGCAAAAAAAATAAAAAATAATTCTTCTTTGCAAAGCAAAAGCTTTAGTGAGGGGAATTTTTCTTGAATAAGTTCAAGAAAAAGGAGAAATTAAATGACTGAGATTTTTGAAGCTATAAAACGCTCTGCTATTGAAATTAGTGAAGCTATTATGTATGATGATACTGGTTACTCAGAAGATCAAAATGCAACAGGAGATACTCAACTAAAATTAGATATAAAAAGTGATATTTTTATAGAAAATGAATTTAAAAAGATAACTTCAATAAAAGAGATTGTAAGTGAAGAAAAACAAGATAAAACTCCTGTACATGCTGAAGGTAAGTACCTCGTAGGATATGACCCCTTAGATGGTTCTAGCCTTCTTGATGTTGACCAAAGTGTTGGCTCTATATTTGGTATTTATGAAAACGATTATAGTGGAAAAAACTTGCTAGCTAGTGCTTATGTAGTATATGGACCAAGAGTTGAACTTGTTATAGCGACTGATAAAGTTCGTATGTATAGACTCAACAAACTCAACGAATTCTACTTTTACAAAGAGATAAAACTCAATGAAAAAGGGAAACTTAATGCTCCTGGTTCTACTCAAATGTGTTGGCCCAAAAACCATAAAAAAATGATAGACGATATATTTGCTGATGGTTATAGACTTAGATACTCTGGTGGTATGGTTTTAGACTTACATCACATCTTACTAAAAGGTGGTGGTCTTTTCTCTTATCCTAGTACAAGTGATCTTCCAAAAGGAAAACTTAGACTTATATTTGAAGTATTGCCTTACGCTTTCATATTTGAAAAAGCAGGTGGACAAGCTATTGATGGTAAGAAAAGACTACTAGAGATTACTCCAGAGCATGCTCATGATACATCACCATGTTTTTTTGGCTCAAATGATGAGATAAAAAGAGTTTTAAAAACTTATGCATAAAACCAATGATGAGTATCAAAAAGTTTTAAGTGAAAAAAAAGAGATACTTCAAAAGTGTCAAAAAGATAAAAATATAGACTCGTGTATGAAATGTAAAAAAACTTTTGAATGCGAGATAAGAAAAAACTATGTCAATGCAGTTTATGAGAGTATGTCTCATGGAGAAACTGGCGGATTTGAATTTTAAAAAGGTAAAAAATGAGCAATAACACAAAATATGTAACAACTCCAATATACTATGTTAACGATGTACCACATATTGGACATGCCTATACAACTATCATAGCAGATACAATGGCAAGATACTATCGTCTAAAAGGATATGAGACTTTTTTCTTAACAGGAACAGATGAGCATGGACAAAAGATAGAAGAAGCAGCAAAAAGTAGAGGAAGAGAGCCACAAGAGTATGCAGATGAGATAAGTGGTAAATTCAAAGCTCTATGGGATGAGTTTGACATAAGCTATGATAAGTTTATCCGTACTACTGATGAAGACCACAAAAAAGGTGTTCAAAAAGCATTTAAAACTATGTTTGATAATGGTGATATATATAAAGGCAATTATGAAGGTCACTACTGTGTTAGTTGTGAAACTTTTTTTACAGAGACTCAGCTTATGGATGGAGATGGTTGCCCTGATTGTGGAAAACCAACAAATTTAGTAGAAGAAGAGAGTTACTTTTTTAAACTATCAAATTACCAAGAAAAACTTCTTAAATGGTATAGTGATGATGAACAATGTGTTCTTCCTAAAGCTAAGAAAAATGAAGTTATTAGTTTTGTAAAACAAGGACTTCGTGATTTATCTATAACTCGTACTAGTTTTGACTGGGGAGTAAAACTACCTTCTGAAATGAATGACCCAAAACATGTTATGTATGTTTGGTTAGATGCACTTTTGAACTATATAACAGCTCTAGGATATGGAACAGATGAGAAAAATATGCATTTTTGGCCAGCAACTATGCAACTAGTTGGAAAAGACATACTTCGTTTTCATGCTATCTACTGGCCAGCATTTTTAATGAGTTTAGGCTTACCTCTTCCAAAACATGTAGCAGCTCATGGATGGTGGACTAGAAATGGTGAAAAAATGAGTAAGTCAAAGGGCAATGTTGTAAATCCAAAAGAGATTGCAGATGCTTACGGCTTAGAAAACTTTAGATACTTCATGTTACGAGAAGTTCCATTTGGTCAAGATGGTGATTTTAGCCAAAAAGCTTTGATTGACCGTATCAATTCTGACCTTGGAAATGAATTTGGAAATCTTTTAAATCGTATTATTGGAATGAGTGGAAAATATAGTGAAGGCAAAGTAACTTCAAAAGATGTAAAAGCCTTACATGTAAAAGAGTTAGATGAAGTAGAAGCTCTTTTAGAAAATGTTGAAGAGAAACTAAACCTACTTCAAACAAACCGTTATCTTGAAGATTTATGGAAAGTTCTTACTATCGCAAATGGAGCAATTACTGCTCATGAGCCTTGGGCAAAGATGAAAAACAATGATAAAGATGGTGCTTTAGCAGTAGTTGGTCTTGTTGCAAATATACTCGCTCGTGTTACTGTACTTGTTAGCCCTATTATGCCAAAGACTGCAACTAAAATTGCAACTGCACTTGGTTTTAAAGTAGATACCCCAAACTATACAAAACTAATAGAGAACAAAGACTTACTTGATGACTTTATAATAGAAAAAATACCACCACTTTTCCCTAGAATTGAGGAAGAAGCACTTGAAACTCCTGAGCCAACTCCTAAAAAAGAGGCAAAGAAAAAACCTAAGAAAAAAGAGGAATCTATCATAACAATAGACCAATTTTTTGAAACATCTTTAAAGATAGGAACGATAATAGAAGCCCAAGAAGTAGAAAAAAGTGATAGACTACTCAAACTCAAAGTAGATTTAGGTGAAGAAAAAACTCGTCAGGTAATTGCTGGAATCAAAGAATTTTATGCTCCTGCTGATTTAGTAAATACTCAAGTCTGCATAGTAGCAAACTTAAAACCAGCAAAAATAATGGGTATGTTAAGCGAAGGTATGCTTTTGGCTGCAAAAGACAAAGATGGATTATCTCTAATGCGACCAGAAGCTCCCAAAAAGAGTGGGACACCTGTTGGCTAAAATAGACTCTATCGTAAGAATAAGCGGTGGAGTTTTACTAAATACTCCATCAGTTGATGCTATAGAAGATATCAAAATCTCATCATCTAAGATAAATAGGGGTGATCTTTTTATAGATGTTAATAGTTCTAAAGAAGAGATAGAAATAGCTGTGCAAAATGGAGCTTACTGTATCATTACGGAGCTTATCCCAGAGATAAGTGACGAAGAGATAGCTTGGATAAGTGTTGAAAATCTAGAAAAAAGTTTAATAAAACTTACTCGTTTTTATGCAATTACAAAAAAATATAGATTTATCTCACTTTCAAGTGTTCAATATGCACTTTTAAAATCTTTA
The DNA here is from genome assembly GCA_964493845.1 of uncultured Sulfurospirillum sp. Lineage (GTDB taxonomy): Bacteria > Campylobacterota > Campylobacteria > Campylobacterales > Sulfurospirillaceae > Sulfurospirillum_A. Next base: position 13,779 of record CAZBPU010000016.1, on the reverse strand, counting down.
CATTTAGAAGAGAGAGTAAAGTTACTATCGAACTATACACCAGAAGCTTTAATGCAAATATTAAAAAGTGAAGAAAAAACTCTTTTTTTTATTATCAAAAACTCTTTTTTAGAGAGTATTGACCCCACAATAAAAAAAGCTGATGAGAAGATTGAACCTGATAAGATATTTGAAAATGGTCTTTTTAATAGCTCTTTTATCTATAAAGATAAATTTGTAAAAGACATCAGACTTTCATCTTTTTTTGTACCTTATTTATGCTCTTTAATTAAGCAATTAGATGATTTGGAGATAAAATATACTATTGATAATTTTAAACAATTTGAACATTTTTATCCACAATTTGTTACTTCTAAACTAGAAAAAAGTGACTTTGGCTCAACTAGAAAAGTAATAATATTCGAAAAAGATGCTACCTTATATAAAGATGAATTAGGGTATTTATATGAAAGAGTAGACAAAACTATAATTGTAGATGATATAGAAAAACTTAAAAGTGTAAATTTTAGATATGCTCTAATAAATGCTAAAAAAGAGGATTTAGATGAGTTTCTAAAAGAGAAAAAAACTATGCAGTTGGAGCTTTTTTAATGATAACACTAGATAATCAAACAAATATAAAAATAGATATAAACATACTAGATAAAATATCTAAAATTGATAAAGAGATAGAAGTAGTCATCGTTGATGATGAAACTATGCAAAAAATAAATTCAGAACAAAGAGAAATAGATAAAACAACTGATGTTTTAAGTTTTCCACTAGAAGATTTTCCTCATTTTCCACTTGGCTCTATCGTTATAAATAGTGATTTAGCTACAATAAGAGCTAAAGAATTAGGACATAGTTTAAAAGATGAAATAACACTTATGTTTATCCATGGATTTCTACATCTTAAAGGTTTTGACCATGAAAAAGATAATGGAGAGATGAGAAAAGAGGAAGAAGAACTTATAAATGAGTTTAATTTACCACAAAGTTTAATTATAAGAATGGAGAACTAATCATAATGGAATATGTTATATTTTTAATATCAATGGGTGCTTTAATATATGGGGCAAACTATATAATAGTAGAGTCTGAAAGAATTGCACTTCACTTCAATATATCATCATTTGTGATTGGAGCAACACTTATTGCAGTTGGTACCAGCCTTCCTGAAATGGCAGCTAGTATGGCTGCAAGTAGTGCAGGTAAACCAGAAATGGCAGTTGCTAATGTTATAGGAAGCGTTACATTTAATATTGCATTAGTTTTAGGAATTATCTTTTTAATTTCCAAAAATCTAACAACAAAAAGAGATATTTTTAAAAAAGATGCTGCTTGGGCACTTTTTCCTTTAATTATATTTTTCATAATGATTTACGATGGAACAATAGGAAAATTTGAAGGTTTTATCTACTTTGCACTTATGGGTGCTTATTTACTTTATTTGTCTATGGATGCTAAAGCTATTGAAAGTAGTATTGACAAAGAGCTTGCAAAAGAGAAATTTGCTTGGGGAAAAACTTTACTATTCCTACTTTTAGGTTTTATTTTTGTAATACTAGGTGCAAATTATACAGTAGAGAGTGCCTCAACTATAGCAAGAGGTTTAGGTGTTAGTGAGTGGATTATATCTTTACTTCTTATTGCATTTGGCTCAAGCCTTCCAGAGCTAGTTGTAAGTATAACAGCAGCAAAAAAAGGAAATACTGACATGGTTATTGGAAATATTATTGGAAGTAATATAGCAAACTTTTCTATAGTTTTAGGAAGTGCTGCAATTGTAAATCCTCTTACACTTGATTTCTCAAAATATGGATTTGATATATTATGCATGAGTGCAGCTTCTATAATGCTTATATTTATAACGGCTAATAAACTATACAATAAATCTGCAGGAATAGGACTTTTAATCATTATAACACTAATGTTATACAATAGCTTAAAAGAGTTCTTATAACTTTATATATCCCATCTCCAAAAGTTTATCGTATATTTTGGAGATAACTTTTCCAGCTGCTGCTCCACCATGTCCACCATGCTCTACCATAACAGTTACAACATACTGAGGGTCTTTATATGGACCATAAGTAGTAAACCAAGCATGAGAGCGATGAAAATATTCTAGTTCATTCTCTTTCATACGTTTTTTTTCACTTTGAGGGATACCAACAACTTGGGCTGTTCCTGTCTTTCCAGCTATATTTACTTTAGATTTTATATACCAATGCCCAGTTCCTCTTACATGTGATATAACTTCTCTCATAGATTTTCTTATAAGTGGAAGATTTTTCTTATCAGTTGACGTTAAAATATCTTTTTTATCATAAGAAACACTCAACTTACCAATACTCTCTATAAAATGAGGTGTTACTTCAAATCCTGTTGCTAAAAGTGCAGTATATTTTGCAACCTGAAGAGGTGTTACTAAAAAATAACCTTGACCAATAGAACTAATTAGAGTTTCACCTTGATACCATGGCTTTTGATATTTTTGCATCTTCCAAGTTCTACTAGGTACTGTTCCTCTAAACTCATATGGTAAATCTACTCCTGTTTTCTTAGAAAATCCAAGATTTTTTAATACAGGTGAGATTCTATCTATCCCCACTTTTAAACTTCCCTTATAAAAATAATCATCACAGCTCTCTCTTATAGCTTTTTTAAAGTTAGTTTTTCCATGACCATTTTTCTTCCAACATCTAAATTTTCTTCCACCTAATTCTAAAGTACCTGTATCATAAAAAGTTGTATATGGTGTAATCAAACCTGAATCTAAAAGGGCTAATCCTACTCCCATCTTTATAACAGATCCTGGTGGATACAATCCATTTATCAACTTATTTGTAAATGGATGATTAAAATCACTCGCTAAACTTTTCCACTCTTTTTGACTAATCCCACTTACAAACTGATTTAAATCATACTCTGGAAAACTTCCTGCAGCCAATATTTTTCCACTTTTTACATCCATAACAATAACAGCGCCACTCTTGTCACCAAATATTGTAGCTATGTACTGTTGAAGCTCTAAATCTAGACTTAACTTTATATCACTACTTATTGGTAACTTTTTATCAATCTCTTCTATCTCTTCATTAAAAGCTGTAACTTTTGTTCTCTTAACACCTTTTGTTCCTTCTAATACAGAGTTATAATACTTCTCAATACCAGTTCTACCTATAAAGCCTGTTAACTTTGCAACTTCATTCTCTTGTTCGTCTTTTAAATTTGCTTTTGCAACATAACCGATAATATGAGAAGCCAACTCTTTATATGGGTAGTAACGTTTTGATGATATATTGATACTTAAATTATCTCTAAGAGATAGTTTTGAGAACTCTTTTATAATATTATCATATGAGATAAAATCTACCACTTTAACGAACTTATGAGAGTATGGTGAATCTCTTTTTATATATAACTTTCTAAGTTTTTTTGCATCTAGGCCACTTATATTTTTAACTAAAAAATCAATCTCTTTTTCTAAAGTTTCTCTTTTTCTTTTTGAACTTAACTGAGGTTTTATACCTATACTAAATCCTAGTTTATTAACGGAAAGGGGTTTTCCATTTATATCTAAAATTGAGCCACGAAAAGGTGCTAAATCATCGACTTTTATAGCATTTTGTTTTGCAATCTCTTCATAATATGTATTCGATTTTATACTTATATAGTAGATTCTCACAAGTAGTACTAACCAAAATGCACTAAAACCTAGAAGTAGAAGTTTTATTCTCACACTTTTCCTTTAAACAAAATGACACTTAATAATACATCAAAGGCAATATAATAAAAATACCATTGTGAAAAGGTAGGTCCATCTTGATGTAAAACATATGATATAAAACTATTTAGAATAAAATGCCCTAAATACGCAACAATAACATATATGGCTAAAATACAGTTACTACATGTAAAAAAGTTTCTTATTTTATCTACAAATAGATAATAAAATAACATAAAACTAAGCAGCGATGAAAATAGATAAAATCCTTTATCTAAGTCATATATTGTTAAGTATATAAAACTAAGATATATATATAGTTTACTCTTTTCTTTTTCAAAATTTATAACAATATAAGAAAAAAATACTCCTACAAACAGAGGTAAAAATATATACAATGAGCTTAAAGTCTGGTAAGCTACTAAACCTAAACATAAGAGAGTTAATCTCAAATAGTTTTTATCAATGCTACTTCGTCGCATACTGGAAAGTGCTTACATTTAACGCAATCAGCCCAAATTTTATGTGCTGGTAATGACTCTTTTGGAATCTCATTGAAGCCAATAGACTCAAAAAAGCTTTGTTGATATGTCAATGTAAATACACTTTTTACATGTAGACTTTTCCCCTCTTCTAGCATAGCTTTTACCATGCTTTTTCCTATTCCTTTACCTCTATATTTATCAGAAACAATAAGGCTACGTAATTCACCTAAATCATATGCATGAAAATGAAGTGCACCAAATCCTATTATATTTGTACTATCTCTTGCAACTATATATGATCGTATATTAGTTGCCATCTCATCTGAACTTCTAAAAAGAATTGTTCCTGTTTTTACCTCTTCTAAAACAAGAGTTTGCATCTCTTGTATATCAGAAAGTTTTGCTTTTGTATACTCAATCAATATCTACTCCAAATAGTGCTTCAAATATCTCATCAGTTGCTTTTTGAATGCCTTTTCCTTTTGAGCTAGAGACTGTAAGACAGTTTGGATATATTTTTTTAAGAGCACTTACATCTTTTTGTTTTAATTTATCAGCTTTAGTAAATATAACTAGTATCTTTTGCTCTGTCCTACATATCTCATGAAGGTAAGATGATACCTCTTTATCTATAGCTAAATCAGGATGACGAGAGTCAACAAGGTGTACAAAAAGTTTTATAGATTCTCTCTCTTTGATAAACTTAGTCAAAGTCTTTTGCCACTCATGTTTCATAGATTTTGAAACTCTAGCATAACCAAAACCAGGAAGATCCACCAATCTTGCATTAAAATCTTCTTCATCTTTTTTAAACTTAATATCAAAAAAGTTTATTAATCTTGTTTTTCCAGGAGTCGATGAACTTTTTGCTAATCCTTTTCTTTTAGTAAGTGCATTTATAAGAGAACTTTTACCTACATTACTGCGTCCTATAAAAGCTACTTCGCTAACGCCTTCATCTAAAACTTGATCCATCTTCTCAGCAGATTTTATAAAGCTAGCCTCTTTGATTATAATCATTTTTTCTTCTTCTCATCTACTTTAAATATAAACTTAACAGGCTTTTTACCATCACTTTGTACTTCATAACGTCCGGTTGTTTGGTTTACGAATATTTTATCTCCATAAACTTTTTTATTTGTTATTTTTTCATGTAAAAAAGCATTTTTTATTAATGTATATTGGTTTTTTAGAGGATCATATATCATAGTACCAGCTGAACCAAAGTATACCTTATCATTCATTATCATATCAATCTTAGCATTACCACTTGCAGTGTATTTAAGTGGTTGTCTTTTTTTATCAAAAATTATTACTACTTTATCTGCAACCAATTTATCTTTACTTTTTGTTACTACTACATGTCCAATAAATTCTGATATCTGTTTTTTTTCATCTGCAAAAAACTTGTCTGCAACAATTTCCACTGTCTCTGCACTCAAAAAAGTTACCAAACTAAGTGCTACCCATAATAATTTCATCTCTTATTTTCCTCTTCTATTCTTGATTTAATATTATTTGCATATATTTTTCCTTCTATTGTCTCGTATAACAATGAAGTTCCATGCGTTATTGTTCTATTGTTTTCCAATGTAAAATCAACATCAGTTTTAGCAATCTTTGTTTTTAAGTTATAGTCCACTTCTTCAGATTTAAACTTCACATAATCGCTATTTTCATAACGAACATTTCCTTTTAAATGTAGATTATCCCCAACCAACTTTCCTCTATCTGCTTTTAATTTTTCTAAAAAATACTCTTTTGATTTTTTTATTGCATCTATATTATAAAACTCATCATATTTAGAAAATCTTAAAACTTTTGTAGCCTTTACAATATGTGAAACACCCTCTTGTGTTATAGAATAATTTGTTACATCAATCATCTCTATATTTGGTTCATTTTCACTACTAGTACTTAGCTGTACATCATAAGGCTTTTGATAAAGTAAAAAAAGCATAATTGCTATAAATGCAAATATAAAATAGTATAAAAATTTTACTGCCAAAGCTTTAAAAACTCCTCTTCTAGTCCTTCTTCTTCTATTATCATATCAATCATCTCTCTAACTGCGCCTTTTCCACCGGAGGCAGTTAAAACTGTTTTAACACTATCTTTTATTAATCTAACACCATCATTTGGAGTAAATGACCATTCTACACTTTTAAGCATTCCAATATCATTTAAATCATCACCAATTGCAGCTACGTTTTCCCAAGAAAGATTTTCTTCTTTTAAAATTTTTTCTAAAAGTGTCTTTTTATCTTTAATACCTTGATAAAGATGAGAAATATTCAACTCTTTAGCACGACGTTCAACTACCTTGGAATTTCTTCCAGTTATAATAGCGCTTTTTAAACCCAGTCTACTCCAAGAAGCAATAGCTAAACCATCTTTTACATTAAAAGCTTTGTATTCATCTTGATTACTTCCATAAATTATACTGCCATCAGTTAAACAGCCATCTACATCAAATACTAAAAGTTTTATCATAAAATACCCTTTGTACTAGGAACTCCAACTCTATCATTTTTAACAAGTGAACGACGAAGAGCAACAGCAAATGATTTAAAAACTGCTTCAAGAATATGATGCTTGTTTTTACCACGTTTACACTCTATATGTAAAGTAAGCCCCGCACTACTTACAACCGCTCTAAAAAACTCTTCTGCAAGTTCAACATCAAACTCACCCACGTTGCCACTCAAGTCTACATCATATACTAAATAAGCTCTGTTACTTAAATCTAAACAACTCTCTACTGCAGCTTCATCCATAACAACTATAGTATTTGAATATCTCTCTACATTTTGAATTGGATATATAGCCTCTTTTAAAGCTTGACCTATGACAATGCCAACATCTTCTACACTATGATGAAAATCTATATGAGTATCACCTACACATGTAATATTTAAATCAACTAGAGAATGCTTTGAAAAAGCCTCTAGCATATGATCAAAAAAACCAATTCCTGTAGATATATCTGACTTACCACTACCATATACTTCCAACTCTACACTAATATTCGTCTCTTTTGTTTTTCTATTTAATTTTACCATTTTACTACTCTCTTACTATAAATGAACCACGAAAGCCATCACTTGATTTAAAATCTCTAGCTTCACTTTCACTCTTAAAACCTACCAAATAGACTCTATATAGTGCTATACCATCTTTTTGACCAGTAACTACTTTTGAACTATACCTGCCATTTACTTTACTATACTTCTTAGCATATCTGTATGCTCCGTCTTTGTTTCTAAACGCACCTATTTGAACAGCATAGTTACTCATAACAACACTTTTTGTACTTCCTGCACTACTACCAATAACTCCATTAAATCCTATAACTTCTATACGAACTGGAGCTGTACCTTTTTTAACCATATCTATTCTATGTGCTGCTGCATTTGACAAATCAATTATCCTTGATTTTACAAATGGTCCTCTATCATTGACTCTAACAACTATTTTTCTTCCATTATCAAGATTTGTTACTCTTAACATTGTATTCATTGGCAATGTTTTATGTGCTGCAGTCATAGCATGCATATTATAGTATTCACCATTTGATGTCAACTTATTATGAAAATTTGGACCATACCAACTTGCTATACCACTAAAAGAATCATTTATACTTACCGTTGTTGGATAGTACTTCTTTCCCAAAACTGTATATGGGCGCATAGTTGCTCTTTGCATATTTTTAGAGTTTTTTATCTCTCCTGATGCACGATTATTCTGATTGCCATCATTATAAACATACTGCCTATTTGAACATCCACTAAAAACTAAAAAGGCTAATAAAAATATAATACTTTTAATAAACATATGGTATGACAATTCTTTCACCTACTACTATGTTTGAGCTTTTTTTATTATTTATTTTCATCAATGTACTAACTTTAACATTATATTTTCTAGATATTTTACCTATTGTATCACCTGCCATTATGGTATAACTTCTTGTTTTTGGTTTCAAAACTGGAATAACTAACTTTTTATTTATTCTTAAAACATTAGATTTTAATCTATTGAAATCTTTTATAATTTTATAAGATACTCCATATCTTTTTCCTATGGAATAAAGAGAATCTCCTTTTTTTATCTTATGAACATAAAAACGTCCATTATCTTTTTTAGGGTCAAAGTTCTGAGCAAATTGTGTCTGTTTTCCATAAGGAATATATATATGATAAGTACCTTTTCTAGGAGGAACAAATCCATATCTTAGATGTGGATTATATGACTTTAGTTCTTTAAGTGACATTCCTATACTATCAGCTACATTACTTAGAGTTGTACCACCTTTTACTTCTACTTTTGCAAAAGTATGGGTACTACCTCTATTCATCAGATAACCAGCATCATGTCCTACTATAAAATCTGTACTATTTGACATATGTTCCATCATCATAATTTTTCTTATATAAATTCTACTCTCTCTAGGAATATATTTTTTATGCCTATTTAGTAAAACTGCCAAATCATCAGTTTTGGCTCTTTTTATAGCCTTACTAACTCTTCCTTCACCACAGTTATATGCAATAGCAGCAAGATACCATTTGCCAAATCTTTTGTGTAAGTATTTTAAGTATTTTATAGCAGCTTCTGTTGATTTGATTGGATCTCGTCTCTCATCGACATATGAGTCTATTTCTAATCCAAATTTTCTACCAGTATATGGCATAAATTGCCAAATTCCTGCTGCCTTTGCTTTAGAATATGCTCTAGGAACAAAATTAGACTCTGCCATTGCAAGATAAAGAAAAGCATCTGGAACTTCAGCTTCTTTAAGCATGCTTCTTAAAACTGGTATAAATCTATTGCCATTTTCAAGTACTCTTAAAAAGTGTTTTGTTTTATATCTATCTACATCTTCTTTCATAGTTATAAAAAGAAGATCTGTCATAAAGGTAGGATTAATATCAAGACTTTTTAAAACCTTCGCTTGATCTTGATAGTTTGTCTCTGTACTTAAAAAAGCATTTGCACTCTGGATTAATATAAAAACCAATAACAAAATTCTAAATAACATCAAACTCCCTTAAATACTATGACTTAGTAAAACAATTATATTACCTAATTTTCACTTTGCAAATACTTTAAAAAGACTTTTTGCATTAGTTGTTGTTATATTTTCTATCTCTTCTACATCTTTTTTCAACAAATCTGCAATTTTTTCAACTACAAACTTTGTATAAGCAGGTTCATTTCTTTTTCCTCTATATGGATGTGGTGTTAAATATGGAGCATCTGTTTCAACTACCAATCTACTAAGTGGTATCTTAGGTAATATTTCTACTAAATTTTTAGCATTTTTAAATGTCAATACTCCACCTATTCCAAAATAAAATCCATCATCTGCTAGACTTAAAAGATGTTCACTTGCATTGTAACAGTGCAGTACTCCACCTACATCTTTTGCAGAATTTTCTATCAATATCTTTTTACTATCATCATTTGCATCACGAATATGAACTATAAGAGGTTTTTGTACTCTTTTTGCTAACTCAATATGAGATTTAAATACCTTTTGTTGAGCAAGCTTTTCTGCTCTTTTATCATCTTCATCTTCAGGAAGTCTATAGTAATCTAATCCACATTCTCCTACTGCAATACACTTTTCATCTTCTAAAAAATCTTGCAGAATTTTCTCATCATATTGAGTATGATGATATGGATGAACTCCAGCTGCAAAATATATATTTTCATTTGCATGAGCTATCTCTCTTGCTCTTTGCAAATCATCGATATTGGCACCAGGTATTAGAATCCCATCAACTCCATTTTGTTTTGCATTTGCTATAACTTTATCTAAATCTTCTTTATATTTCTCATCATCAAGATGTGCATGTGTGTCAATTATCAATTTTTCTAATCCTCTGCTATTTCTACTCTATTTCGTCCAGCATTTTTTGCATTGTAAAGTGCCATATCAGCTTGGTTTATCATCTCATCTACCCCATCATAACAACTAAATGTTAAACCAATAGATATAGTGTATTGAACTCTATGACCATTGATACTTATAACATTATTTGCCACTTTCAATCTCAAACGAACAAAAAGTTCTACTGCACTACTTTTATCTATATTTTTCAACAATACGCAGAACTCTTCACCACCAAATCTAGCCACTACGTCTGAGCCTTTAATATCTTCTGTTATAAGCCTAACCAACTCTTTTATGGCTATATCACCTACATCATGCCCATAGGTATCATTTACATTTTTAAAATTATCTATATCTATCATAGCTACGGCAAACTCTTCTCCAGTACTTTTACACTCTTCCATATAAGCATTTATCTCTTTAAAAAAGCTTCTTCTATTTCTTGCTCCAGTTAAAAAATCTGTATTTGCCATATCACTTATAGCTTCTATATACTCTAAAGATTCTATTGCATTGTTAACTCTACAAACAAGTTCCTCTTTAGAAAAAGGTTTATTTATAAAGTCATTTGCACCTATTTTTAAAAACTTTGAAGAGACCATAGGGTCATCATTTGCAGTCATAGCAATAATACTCATATGCATTTTAGAAAATTCTTCACGTAAAGTTTTTGTAAGCTCAATACCATCAATAACTGGCATATTATAATCAGTAAGAACAAGTTTCATATCTGGATTATCTTTTATATAAACCAAAGCTTCTTCACCATGTGCAGCACTAAAAACTTTGTACATTTGATGACCTAGCATTCTTTTCATTTCATTTCTCATTGTAATTGAATCATCAACTACAATTACCTTATACTCTCTATTTTTAGATAACCTTTCTATAAGTTTAAAAATATAATTTACGTCATCCATATTGCCTTTATAGACATAATCAATAACATCTTTTTTAAGTATCTCATCTCTTGTTTTTTTATCAACATTTCCAGTTAAAACAATAGATGGGATTTTTTTACTTATAATATAATCAACAACTTCACCATCAGGAGCATCTGGAAGATTAAGGTCTAAGAGAGCTATAAAATACTCGTTTCCACTACCCACAAGAGCTTGTGCCTCTTTTAAAGAGTGTGCAACATCTACTTCAAAATCAATATTTTGTGCTATTTTTTTTGCTATTAACTTTGAAAGCGCTTTATTGTCTTCCACTATTAATATCTTTTCCATTTTTATACCTTTAAAAGTTTTTTTGCAAATTGTGTAGCTTCACCGCTAACTTCTTCTCCACTAACCATACGAGCAAGTTCTACTATGCGTTCATCTTTATTTAAGAGTTTTACCATGCTAACACCCTCTTCTTTTGTAACCAAAAAATGTGAATCAGCTTGAGAAGATAACTGTGGCTGATGAGAGATAGCAAATATCTGATATTTTTGAGAAAGTATTTTAAGAACTTTTGCAACACTCATTGACTCTTTTCCACTTAAGTTTGCATCAATCTCATCAAGTATCAAAACTCCACCTACATCAAGAAAGTACTCACTTGTAGTTGCTATAAAAGCTAAACGAAGTCTATTGTACTCCCCAGAGCTTATCTTTTTTATATTTACTCTTCCAAGCTCTACATGTAAAGAATCAAATCCTTTTTCATAAAGGTCTACCTTAGTTAAAACTATATCTACTTTTGGCATATATAGCATCTCTAAATAACCATCTATCTTCTCATTTAATATTTTTATAGAGTCACATCTTCTTTGTGATAGCTCTTTTGCCTTTGATGTCAGATTATCTAGTTTTTCTTTACATGTAGAGATGAGTTTTGCTTTCTCGAAGCTTATATTTTCATACTCTTCAAGCTCTTTGACTTTTTTATCTCTATACTCCAGTATCTCTTCTATGGAACCATATCTACTTTTTAAAGATGATATCTTTTCAATTCTCTCTAAAATAGCTTCAACATCTTGTTCTTCTAGGCTATTTAGCCTATCTCTTTCATCTTCGATGATAGATCTAAGCTCATTCATACACTCATCAAAAAAACCACTATCTTTTTCAGTAAGTGTCAAAAATTCGCTTACACGATTTTCAAGTTCAAAAATCACATCTGCCTTTTCTAAACTCTCTTCTATTTTTTCTTTTTTTGATAAAGAACGTTTAAAACTTACAAGCTCTTCATCTTCCCCTACTTTTGGATTTATGTCATCTATCTTTTTGATTTCAAACTGAGCAAACTCTTTTAACTCTTCTATTTTTCTCTCTTTTTCTTCTATGCTATCAAGTCTATTTTTTAGCTCTTTATACTCTAAAAAATCTTTTTCAAAATCTTTAACTTCTTTTATATGTAAAGAGTTGTTTTTCCCTATAAGTGCATCAAGAAGCGATATCAATCTTTGGTTTTCAAACTCTTCGCTATCTCTAACTGAAAGTGAATTTAAAAAACTTTTAGAGATTTCTGACATACTTTTTTTAGAAACACTTTGGGTATTTATGAAATATCTTGTAGCTTTCTCTTTTGTATATTTAAAAATATTTATATCATCACTTTGTATACCAAATTTTTCTAAATCTATCTTATCAGTTATAATAGCTTCAACACTACTTGCATTTGCTTCACTTTGACCAAAAAGAGATAAAATTGCTTGCATAAAAACAGACTTTCCTGCTCCACTTGGCCCTGTAAAAGCTATAAGACCTTCACTAAAATTCACGTCTACTTCTTTAAATGAGAGTTGATTTTTTACATACAAACGCTCTATCATTTTTGACCCCAATGAAGCTTTTCTTTCAGTACTTCAAAGTAATTTCTATCTATCCTATGAATAAGTTTTGCTCCATTGTCTGCAATCTTGATAGTTACATACTCAAAATCACCCATGTTATAAGTATCTTGCCCATCAACAATAATAACTGTATCTATATCACTACTTTTAAATTCTACTTCAAAATTTACAGGTAAAACAAGAGGGCGTTGTGTCAAAGAGTGAGGACAAACTGGCGTCAAAATAAGTGCTTTTGTAAGAGGATAAACAACAGGTCCACCAGCTGAAACATTGTAAGCAGTAGAACCAGTTGGAGTAGAGACTATCAAACCATCTCCATAATATGAATTTATAAGTTCATCATCTATATATGCTTCTATATTCGCCATACCTGAAAGTTTTGGGCGTGAAAAAACCACATCATTAAAAGCTACGAGTTTTTTAACTTCATTGTTTACATGTAAAGATACTTCTAACATCATTCTTGTGTCTATTCTATACTCTTGAGTAAAAATCTTATCTATAAAAATTTCTATCTCTTCTGATTTAATATCAGTTAAAAATCCAAGCTGTCCAGCATACACACCAAGTATAGGCTTTTCATATCTAAAACTTCTTCTACACAACGATATAAGAGTACCATCTCCCCCTAAAGCTATAAGAAAATCACTTCTTTCACACATCTGCTCAAAACTTACTGCCTCACAATTAAGAAGTTTCGCACTACTTTGTTCAACTATAAGTTCTACATCATATTTTAAAAGTGCATCTCGTATTTTTTTGTAATGATGTACAAGTTTTGTGTCTTTTGGTTTACTTACCAATCCAACACATTTTATCTGTTTTAATCTCTCATTTGTATCTGTTATTTTCATGCTATTAGTATAACATAAGTGAAATTTAAATCACTATAAATGTA
>CAZBPU010000015.1:0-23605 GCA_964493845.1 uncultured Sulfurospirillum sp. | reverse complement strand
AACTAAATGTATATTTAAAAGAACAAAATTTACCTCGTATAGATATAGGCATAGGCATTAACACTGGATTTGCAGTTGTTGGAGAGATGGGAAGCTCTGGTAGAAGTGACTACACTGTTATAGGTGATAGTGTAAATTTAGCTTCTCGTACAGAAGGGCTTTGTAAAACATATAAAGCTCAGATTCTCATTACTGAGTTTACAAAACAGAAGTTAAAAAAACGGTATAATATAGAGTTTTTAGACGAAGTAAAAGTCAAAGGCAAAGAAGAATCAGTTAAAATTTACAAGGTTATACTAGATGATAAAAATCCTAGGTTCACACGGTAATAGAAGCGATAAGTTTCATACTACATGTATACAAGTTTCAGAACATACTGTAATAGATGCAGGAAACATAATATATGGTTTGAAAGAAGAAGCCTATAAAATAGATAATATCTTTTTATCTCATTCTCATTTAGACCATATTATTGATACAGCTTTTTTTTGCGATAACTTTTTTTCTCAAAGAACAGAACCATTGAAGATATATGCTTTAAAAGAGACTATAAAAGTTTTAAAAAAACATATATTCAATTGGGAAATATGGCCAAATTTTAGTGTCTTAAAATTAGAAAAGAGTGATAACAAAGCTTTAGAATTTATTGAAATAGAGTTTGATAAACCTTTACATGTAGATGGTGTAACACTTACTCCTATAAAAGCAAATCATACAGTAGATTGCTGTGGTTACTTAATAGAAAAAGATGGAGATGGAATACTATTTTCATCAGATACATACAAAAATGATAGACTCTGGGAAATACTTAATAACTCTTTACATGTAAAAGCTCTTATAGTTGATGTATCTTTTCCTTCATCGTATGAAAAAATAGCACAAGAGAGTAAACACTTAACTCCAAAACTTTTAAAAGAGGAGCTTTTAAAGCTAAAAAGAGATGATGTTGAAATATATATAAATCATATAAAATCTAATTTTCAAGAAGAGATAGAAAAAGAGATAAATGAGCTAGGGTTAAAAAAAGAAAATATTTTAAATGGATATGAAAGTATAGATTTATCTGTACCTAGAATCATAAAAAAAGAGTTCACTTTTTCACAAATAGAAAAAGTGAAAATGCTCAATAGGATTGGTACAGCACTATCTTATGAAACAAACTTAACATCTTTGTTGGATATGATTTTAACTGAAGCAAGAAGATTGACAAGTGCTGATGGTGGAACACTTTATATACTAAACGATGAATCTAATGAGCTTGATTTTACAGTTGTTCAAAATAGAAGTTTAGATATCCATATGGGTGGAGAAGCTGGTAGTATAGATTGGCAACCTTTACCACTTTATATAGATGGAACTAAACCAAATTTACATATGGTAGCGGCTACTTGTGCATTGGAAGATAAAATTATAAATATTCCAGATGTTTATGATACAAAAGATTATAATTTTGAAGGTACTAAGCAGTTTGATAAAATAACAGGTTATCGCTCTTGCTCTATGCTTGTTATTCCTTTAAAAAATCATGAGCATAAAATAATAGGCGTTTTACAACTAATAAATAAGATTAAAAATGATAAAGTTGTTGCATTTAGTAAAGATGATGAGGAGATTTCACACTCTTTATCTTCACAAGCTGCAGTTTCTATTACAAATACAAATCTAATAGAAGATTTAGAAAATTTACTTGAGAGTTTTTTGAAAAGTATTATTTATGCGCTTAGGTGCAAATCTTCATATACTGCTAATCATATACATAAGATGGTAGCACTTAGTAAGATGATTGCAAAGGCTGTAAATAGAGATGAAACAGTATATAAAGATAAAAATTTTACTGAAGATGAATTGAAACAGATAAACTTTGCATCTTTAATGCATGATGTTGGAAAGCTTGCAACTCCCGATTATATCTTAGATAAATCAACTAAACTAGATGGTCTATATGATAAGATTGAAGTTGTTAAAACAAGAGCTTGGGCAATAAAAAAAGAGTTTGAAATAGCACTTTTAAAAAAAGAGATAACAAAAGCCAAATATACTGAAACTATAGAAAAAATTGACAAAAATCTTGCGACATTATCAAATAGTAACAAAGGCGCAGAGTTTGTACCAGATGAAACTATCAAACAAATAGTAGATATAGCAAATACTCCATTGAATTGTAATGGCAAAGATTTTTATCTAATTACAGAAGATGAGAAAAAACTACTTATAGTACAAAAAGGAACTATTACAGAAGAAGAGAGAGATATCATAAATGAACATGCTGTAATTTCATTAGAAATTCTAAATAAACTTCCATTTCCAAAAAAATATAAAAATATTCCAAGTATCGCTGGTGAACATCACGAAAAAATAAATGGTAAAGGTTATCCGCAAGGTTTAAAAGGAGATGAAATCTCTTTTGAAGCAAGAATCTTAGCTATTGCTGATATATTTGAAGCACTAACTGCTAGTGATAGACCATATAAAAAAGCTAATAGTCTTTCTATTGCGATGAAGATACTGTTTTATATGGCTCAAGATGATGAGTTAGATCGTGGATTGGTAAAGTTTTTTTATGAATCTGGATTGTATCTTGAATATGCAAAAAAGTCACTAAAACCAGAACAGATAGATGAAGTAGATATAGATTTTTCAACACTAACTTAGTGTTAAATGAAATCTTTTATTTTTTCAATATGTTTTTCTAAGTCACTAAAGCGATGGTCCCCATCATCTTCTATGAGTATTTTTGAGTGCTTATATCTTTCTTTGGCTACTTTATAATCTAGTATATTGTCTCCTGTTTTTAAAAAAACAAAGAAACTATTGTAGTTTAGATTTTCCACCCAAAGATTTTTTAGCTCATTTAGATGTTCATCTTTCCATAAAAAAGAAGTTCCATCATTTTTCTCTATAGTACCTATATATTTTTTAGTTGTTATATATGGTTTTACAGAAGGATTTATAAGTATAGCTTTGATATTGAATTTATTTGCTAGGTATGTAGCATAATACCCACCTATTGAGCTTGCTATAATAGCTGTTATATTCTTTTTTTTTATTATATTTTCCATCTGATTGATAGCTACACTAGGGATATGTGAGTGGTCACTAGATATAAGCTCACTATTGAAGTTGTTTTTCAATAGTGTAGCTATATAAGAGTCGTAAGTGGTTCTAAAACCATGTATATATAGTATCAATATTCTATAACAGGTATGGCATTTATAAGTTTTTTTGTATAGTCATGTTTTGGATGTGTAAATATTGTATCAACATCTGCATTCTCAACAATATCACCAAAATACATAACAACAATCCTATCAGATATATGTTCAACTACACTTAAATCATGTGAGATAAAAATATAAGTTAGATTAAACTCTTTTTGTAGGTCAAGTAGAAGATTTAAAACTTGAGCTTGTATAGAAACATCTAAGGCACTTACAGGTTCATCACATACAATTACTTCAGGATTTAAGGCTAGTGCTCGTGCTATTCCTATTCTTTGTCTTTGTCCTCCAGAGAATTGGTGAGGATATCTAGTGTACCATTCAGGAAGCATTCCTACTTTTTCCATAAGGTATAGTACTCTTTCTTTTATCTCTTTATCACTCATTTTAGTATTTAGTTTGAGTGGCTCTCCTATAATCTCTCCAACTTTCCATCTAGGATTTAAAGAAGAATAAGGGTCTTGAAATATAATCTGTACTTTTTTTCTATACTCTCTTAGTTCTTCCCCTTCTATTTTTGTAATATCTTTACCTTCAAATAAAATTGTACCATCTGTTGGTTCTTCTATTTTTAACATTAGCTTTGCTGTAGTTGATTTTCCACATCCACTCTCACCAACTATACTTAAAATTTCTCCTTTTTTGACTTCAAAAGAGATATCATTTACTGCTTTAATTATCTTTGGTTTTTTAAATAAGCCTAAACTTATTTCATAATATTTTTTAAGATTATTTATCTTAAAAACTACATCACTCATCTTATCTCCTTTGGAAATGATAGATAATCAACACTATCATCAACTGTATCAAGTTTAGCTTTTCTTTTAGTAATCCCTGGAGTAGGTATAGAGTGTAATAATGCTTTTGTATAAGGATGTCTAGGGTCTGTAAAAAGTTCTTTTGCACTTGCTTTTTCTACTATATGTCCCTTATACATAACTATAACTTCATCAGCAACTTTTGATACAACTCCTAAATCATGAGTGATAAAAAGTATTGATGTTCCTTTTTTCTCTTGTAATATATTCATAAGATCTAAAACTTGTGCTTGAATTGTAACGTCAAGTGCTGTTGTAGGCTCATCTGCGATAAGTAGTTTTGGCTCACATGCCATAGCAATAGCAATCATAACACGTTGTCTTTGTCCACCACTTAGTTTAAATGGGTACTCTCCATATTTTTCCCTAGGGTCTGGTATACCAACAAGGTCAAGTGAATCAACAACTTTTTCAAATCTCTCTTTTTTACTTAAGTGTTTTTGGTGGAGTTTCAGTGCTTCATCTATTTGATAACCAACTGTATAAGATGGATTTAACGATGTCATAGGTTCTTGAAATATCATTGATACATCTCTTCCTCTAACTTTTCTCATCTCGTTTTCTTTAAGTTTTAAAAAGTCAATTCCCTCAAAGATAATTTCACCACCAACAATCTTACCTGGTTCATCAATAAGCCCCATGATAGATAGAGATGTTATACTTTTTCCACTGCCACTCTCTCCAACAATACATACTGTTTTACCTTTTGGTATTTCAAAACTAATATCATTTACAGCTTTATTTACACCAGCATCTGAATAAAAATATGTTTTTAAATTTTTAACTTCCAATAAATTCATTATTTATCCTTTAGCTTAGGATCTAAAACATCCATAAGTCCATCACCCATTAGGTTAAATCCTAAAACTGTAAAGAAGATAGCCAAACCAGGATAAAATATCATCCAAGGAGCTGTCATAATAAACTGAAGCGAATCACTAAGCATTGCTCCCCATTCTGGTGTAGGTGGTTGAGCACCAAGTCCTAAGAAACTAAGTCCAGCTGATTCTAAAACGGCAGAAGCAAAACCCATAGTTGATTGTACTATGATAGGTGATGCTGCATTTGGCAGTATTACTTTGAACATAAGTCTTAGATTGGATGAGCCATTTATACGACTTGCTATTACATACTCTTTTTCTCTCTCAGCTAATACAGATGCTCGTACAACTCTAGCATAAGTAGGGATACCTACAATACCGATGGCAATCATAGCATTTATGAGACTAGGCCCTAAGATAGAAACAATTACAATAGCTAATAAAATTGCTGGAATTGCTAACATAATATCTACAATTCTCATAATAAATAGATCAACTTTTCCACCATAAAATGCAGCTACAAGTCCCATAACCAAACCAAAACTAAGTGACATACCAACAGAAACTGCACCAACCATAAGTGATATTCTTGCTCCGTATATTATCCTTGAAAATAGATCTCTACCAAAGTCATCTGTACCTAAAAAGTGAGATACAACTCCACCTTCTTCCCACATTGGTGGGATAAGCCTATCAGCAAGGTTTTGATCAGCAGGAAGATGAGAAGCTATAAAAGGTGCAAATATTGCCATTGTAAGTAAAATTAGAACGATAAAAAAACCTACAACTGCAGATTTATTTTTTTTATATTGTCTTATAAACTCTCTCATTTAACCATCTCCTTTTCAAAGAAGTAAATTCTTTGAAAATTCCTATCACTCTCTTTGAGAAAGCTTTTTGTTTCAAAAGATAAAAAATTATTATTTTTCATTAACTCAACCTTATCTTAGGATTTATAACAGCGTATAAAAGGTCTACTATAAGATTTATAGCTATAAATACTGTTGCAATTATAAGCGTTGCAGATTGGATTACTGGAAAATCTCTTTGATATACAGCATTTACCAACCACTTTCCAATACCTGGCCAAGAGAAAGTCGTTTCTGTTAGAATTGAGCCTGCAAAAAGACTTCCAAACATAAGACCAATGATAGTAACAACAGGCATAAGTGCATTTCTAAGGGCATGAATAGCAACCACTTGAAATCTTGAACAGCCTTTTGCCCGAGCAGTTTTTATATACTCTTCTTTCATAACTTCTATCATGCTACTTCTTGTCATCCTTGCTATAATAGCCATAGGGATAGTTCCAAGTGCAACTGCTGGAAGTATAAGATGTTTTAGTGCATCCCAAAAAGCTTCATAATCTTTTACTAAAAGTGAATCTACTAGATAGAGACCAGTTATATGTTCTATATCAAATTCATACCCTAGCCGTCCAGATACAGGAAGCACTCCTAATTTTACGGAGAAAAAATATATCAATATAAGTCCGAGCCAAAAAACTGGCATAGAGACTCCTGCAAGTGCTGCAAACATACTAGTATAATCAAATATAGAGTATCTTTTTATAGCAGAGATAATTCCAGCGGTTACTCCTAAAATAGTTGCTATAATCATAGCAAGAGAAGCTAACTCAATAGTTGCAGGAAAGCGGTCTAAAAATTCATCAAGAACAGGTTCATAACTAGTTGCAGATTTTCCAAAATCACCTTTTGATATGTTGGACATATAGATAAAATATTGAGTATACAATGGTTTATCTAGTCCCATCTGTGCTCTTAACTCTTTTACAGATTGTGCATTTGCTTTATCGCCTAAAATTGCGACAGCAGGGTCACCAGGGGAGAGGTGAACCATAGAGAACACCATTAGGGTTACGCCAAATAGAGTGGGAACTGTCCACATCAAGCGTTTTAAAATATAAGAAAACAAAAAAACTCCTAGATTTAAATAAATTTTTAAAATTATCAACAATAATTTTAAAAATTTATTATTACATGTAAAGGGATTTTCCCTTTACATGTAAAGTTTAGTTACTTATCAAACCAAACTTTATTGAATATTCTTTTACCCATTGGGCTAAGTTTAAAATTCATTACATTTGATCTTACTGCTTCAACAACTATAGAGTTTGCTACAGTTACCCAAGGAGCTTGGTCAGCAAATATCTCTTGAGCTTTCATATATAACTTAGTTCTCTCAGCAATATCAGTAGTAGTTTTTGCTTTTGCTACTAAGTCAGAAAACTCTTTGTTTTTCCATGCAGCTCTATTTGAAACAGGTATAGTTGCAGCATGCTCACTAAGAAGAACATCTAAGAAGTTATCAGGATCACCATTATCACCAGTCCAACCAAGTAGAACTGCATCATGCTCTAGTTTTCTACCTTTATCAAGGTAAGTACCCCAGTCATAGCTAACAATTTTAGTAGTAACTCCAACTTTAGCAAGGTCAGCTTGCATAGCTTCTGCTACTTTTCTAGCATTTGGCATATAAGGACGAACAACAGGCATAGCCCATAAGTCAAATTTAAGATCAGAATATCCAGCTTCAGCTAAAAGTTTTTTAGCTTTTTCTGGGTTATATTCATAATGTTTAATGTTTTTGTTAAACGACCACATTGTTGGAGGTAATGGAGAATCTGCTACTTTACCAAATCCAGCATATATAGCATCAACTATAGCTTTTTTGTTAATAGCGTAGTTTATAGCACGTCTTACTCTAACATCTTTAAATGCAGGAACTTTTTCTATATTCATAGCAAGATATCCTACATTTAGTCCCTCTTGTTTGATAAGTTTTATATTTGGATCAGCTTCAAGTTTAGCAATCTCTTCAGGATTTGGAAAATCCATAACATGAATAGATCCTACTTTAAGTTCAGCTGCTCTAACAGAAGAGTTAGGTATAACTTTTAAGATAAGTTTTTTGATATAAGGCTTACCATTCCAGTAGTCTTCATTTGCAGTAAATATGATTTTATCATCTTTTACCCATTTTTTGAATACAAATGGTCCAGTTCCTACAGGAAATCTAGATAGCTTATCTTCTTTACCATCTTTTAAAAGACTAAATGCATAATCTTTAGAAAGAATTGAAGCGAAGTCCATAGCCATATTTGATAAAAATGGAGCTTCTTTTTTGTTTAGAGTGATTTTAACAGTGTATAGATCTGTTTTTTCTATACTCTTAACAATCTTACTCATATCCATAAATCCCCAATACTTATAAGAGCCACCTACTTTAAAAAATGGGTGATCTTTTTTGAATTGTCTATTTAGAGAGAAAAGAACATCATCTGCTGTGAATTGAACTTTTTTCTTAAAGAATTTTGTTGGATGAAAATATACATCTTTTCTCAAGTGAAAGATATAAGTTAAACCATCTTCTGAGATATCCCAAGAAGTAGCTAGTGCTGGTTCTATTTCTGTTGTTCCAAGTTTAAATTGCACCAATGTGTCATAAACTTGTTTTGAACCATAAAAGCTTTCACCATCTGTTGCATGTGATGGATCAAGAGAAACTGAGTCGCCACTTCTACCGAAAACTAAAGTTCCACCATATTTTGGTGCAGCGTACATTAATGTTGTTACAAACAACAAAGTCATAATGAGTAATTTTCTCATAAAATACCTCCAATTAAATTTTTTAGGTCTTCACTCTAGCATAACAAACATTATAATTGCAAGATAAAAGAATATTATTTGCACAATTTGCTATAATTGTTACAAATCAAAATGGAGAAATGAATGATTATTGAAAATATTGAAATCGGATATACGAATATACCTCTAATAAAAATTTTTAAAACAGCTCTTAGAACGGCAGATAGCTTTGATATGATAATTATAAAAATAACAACTAAGTGCGGTATTGTAGGTTATGGTGAGACAGCTCCTTCAAAAGCAGTTACTGGAAATACTAAAGAGTCTATACTCAAAGTTCTTCATCTTTTAAAACCTATACTTATAGGAAAAAATATAGAAGATTTTAACTCAATATTGAACTTAGTTCACAACTGTGTAAAACTTAACTTTTCTGCAAAGTCTGCAGTAGAAATAGCACTGTATGATATAGTATCTCAAAATGTAAAATTACCACTTTTTAAATACTTAGGTGGTGTAAAAAGAGATTTCAAATCAAATATGACTATAAGCCTAAATAGTGTTGATACTATGGTAGTAGATACCATTGAAGCAATGGAAAAAGGTTTTAAGTCACTAAAAATAAAGCTAGGCAGTGATTATAAAGATGATATTACAAGGCTTATTGAGATAAATAGTGTTATAAATAGTGATGTATCATTAAAAATAGATGCAAATCAAGGTTGGAGTCCTAAGGATAGTGTGAAGTTTTTAAATGCTATTGAAGGGAAAAATATATCTATCGATTTTTTAGAGCAACCAGTGAAGAGGTTTGATATAGATGGATTAAGATATATAAAGAAAAGAACAAGCATACCAATAGTGGCAGATGAAAGTATATTTTCTCCAAAAGATGCAATCAAGATATTAGAAACAAAATCAGCAGATATGATAAATATAAAACTCGATAAGTGCGGCGGTATATCAAAAGCAATACAAATAGCAGATATATGTAGCTTATATGGTATAAATTGTATGATAGGATGTATGATGCAAGGTGCTGTTAGTGTTGGAGCTGCAGCCCATGTTGCTTCTTGTAGAAGTGATTCTATAGTCATTTATGATTTAGATTCACCTATGCATTGTAAATTTTCTCCCGTTATTGGGGGAGTTCGATTTGATGAACCAAATGTATATTTGTCTGATGATTTTGGATTAGGTATTAAGAGTATCGAGGGTATTAAGTGGTTGTAGTAAATCTTCAATAAATTTTTCTATAGGAGGCAAATTTAAATTTGCTTCTCTCTGTTTTTTCCCCCACATAGGTTCTGGGAAGTATGAATCATCCTCAAATCTAGCCATTACATGTATATGAAGATGAGGAAGGTAGTTGCCAAACATAGCTATATTCACTTTTTTAGGATTATAGTATTTTATCATCTGGGTTTCTATTAGTAGCATAACATCAAGTAGCGCCACTCTTGTTTTTGAGTCACAATCGCTTAATTCTTTATATTTTTTAATTGGAAATATCTTTAACCATGGAATTTCTGATTTTTCTATTTCTATATATAATAGATTGTTTTTATAAATTTTCATAAGAGTATTTTAGTATAATTATCTTTATGAAACAATTTTTTTTATATCCTTTTCTATTTTTTCTATTTACAGGTTGCACTACGGGTGATTATACCTCTATAGTTACTGCTACACTTAGTCGTAATCCTACTGCAGCTTTTGAAAGTTATGCTAGAAATAAAACGATTCAATATGCAGTTAATCCAAAGAGATTAAAAAGTGATTTAAAATTTTTATCACATTTTATGGAAAATATATCAAAACAATGGGGTAATGATATAAAGGTACCAAGAAAAAAAGAGTATGTTAAATATATGCAAAATTATAAGAGCAGAGCTCTGATTGATTTTGATAAAGGAGTAATTACAGTAGAAACTCTTGCGGATAAAAAGAGTTTAAAAAATGCTATAGTTACTACTCTTTTACTTCCTGATGACCCAAGAGGTGCAGACTTATTTAATGCAAAAAAAGTAAAACTGGGTTCTACACCATATTTATTAGGAGAAGTAAAAGATGACCAAAATAAAAATATACGTTATGTCTGGAGAGCAAATAGATATGCCAATATCCTTTTAAAGAAGAATTATAAAGTAAAGAAGATTAAGATTAGTGGTAAAATTAAAAAAGTTTATTTTGTAGAGTTTCCTATGATAAAAGACCATGCTACCATTAGAGTGAGAAAATTTAAACCATATGTTAAACAGTATGCAAAACTATATGGAGTGAGTGAAAATCTAGTTTATGCAATTATAAAAACTGAGAGCAATTTTAATCAATTTGCAATAAGTAAAGCAGGAGCTTATGGCTTGATGCAAATAGTTCCAAAAAGTGCGGGAAGAGATGCATATAAGTATGTAAAAGGTAAGAGTATAAGTCCATCAAAAAACTATCTTTTTAATGCAAAAAACAATATAGAATTAGGCGTTGCATATTTAAACTTACTTGATACAAAATACCTTTATGGTATAAAAAACCCAATTTCAAAAGAGTATTGTATCATTAGTGCATATAATACGGGAAGTGGTAATGTCTTAAAAACTTTTGCAAAAGATAAAAACAGAGCAAAGGCAGTAATTAATTCTAAAAAACCATCTCAAATATACAATATACTTCAATCAAAATTACCATATATTGAAACAAGAAAATATTTAAAAAAAGTTATTTTATCTAAGAGGGATTTTATAAATCTATAGTAAAACATGCTCCTTCTTTGACTGATCTGGAAACATCTTTAGCTTGCCTTTTTAAAACTTTTTCATATCCTTCTCTAATATCATCATCATCTTCAACATAAAGGATAGTAATTTGTTTTACATAATCCATCATTATTTTGCCTTTAGATTATTGATTGTATTGGTTAAAATTTCTTTTTTCTTGATAATACCTAGTAGTGGATTTAGTGTTAAGTTAGGAAAGGCTCCATTTAAGCCTTTTCCATTATTCCCATGACATCCACCACAATTACTTGTAAAAAAAATTTCAGCTTTTTTTGCTTTTTGATCATTAGTGCTTTTTTGATTTGATAAAGTTACTACATATCTTGCTATATCTTTTGCATCTCTTTTGTAGGCAAAACCTCCTTGCATATCTCCTGCTGGAAATCCAAGTTGTTGTGATGATCCATTTAATATAATATTTACAATATAATTTTCAAGGTAAGAGGTAGTATTTATCTGTTTAAGTTCATTTTCGATATTTTTTATCTTTACATGTAGAGGTTGTTTTTCAGAGTTGACTTGCAGAGGTTTTATGTTTGGTTTTTCCTCTTTTTCACAACCTAAAATAAAGAGTAAAAAAAGAGGAAAAAGATATCTCATCTATTCTACTGTTACAGATTTTGCTAGATTTCTTGGCATATCTACGTCATTACCAAGTCTTATAGATATTTCAAGGGCAAAGATTTGTGTGATTATCATCATCTCAAAAAATTCACTCATAAGGTGGTCTTGGTTTGAAGTTCGTATAAAATCATCTGCTAAATCAAACTCTTCAGGGCTAATAGCAAGTATAGTTGCATCTCTTGCACTTAACTCTTCTACATTGCTTTTTGTTTTATCATAAAGTATATTTTTAGGCATGAGTGCAATTGTAAAAAGTTCACTATCCGCAAGAGCTATTGGACCATGTTTCATCTCTCCAGATGGATATCCTTCTGCATGAAGATAGCTTATCTCTTTTAGTTTTAAGGCACCTTCAAGAGCTAGTGGAAAAAATATATCTCGACCTATAAAGAAAAATCCATGTCCATGAAGATATCTTTTAGAAAGACGTTTTATTTTTTCATGAGTATTGTCTTTGACATGTAATACTGATGGTATATGAAGAAGAGTTTTGATCTCCTTTTGCATAGTTTTTTTATTTATAGTATCTTTCTTTTCTCCTAGATATAAAGTTAGAAGCCAAAGAGTAATCATTTGTGTTGCAAAAGCTTTTGTACTAGCAACTCCTTTTTCTATACCAGCTCTTGTTAAAAGAGTAGCATTTGCCAATCTTACGATAGAAGAGTTATCCACATTACAAATAGCAAGTGTTTGCATACCAGCTTTTTTTGCCATTTTAAGAGCCTCAAGAGTATCTGCAGTTTCTCCACTTTGACTGATAACTAAAAATAGAGTTTTAGTATCCAAAAGAGGCTCTTTGTATCTAAATTCACTAGCTATTTCGATAGTACATCTTATTTTACTTAATCTTTCAAATAAGTAAGTTGCTGCTAGCCCGGCATGGTAACTAGTACCACAAGCACATATTTTAATCGCATCTATATTTGATAAGTCTATATTTTTAAGCTCATCAAGTTCAATACTGTCATCAGTAACTCTACCCATGAGAGTTTCACTTACTACTGTTGATTGTTCATAAATCTCTTTTTCCATAAAAAAGCGAAAACCATCTTTTTGTGCATAAATTTTGTCACGTCCAAGAGTGATAAAGTTTGGAATAACAGAATTTTCACCCATAAATAGTAAGATTTCATCTTTTTTTACCCATCCATATTGACCATCTTCAAGATATACCACTTCTGTGGCATGACCTATTAGTGGTGAATCAGAAGAGCTCATAAATCTCTCTCCTTTTGCATTTTGCCCCAATATAAGTGGTACTGCATTTTTAGCAAAAAATATAGTTTCTGGTTCGTCTTTTGTTATTAGGAGTATAGCGTATGCACCTTTAAGCATAAGGATTGTATTTTTAAAAGCATCTTTCGCATTTAGTCCATCACGTATAAGCTTTTCAAATAGATGAACTATAACTTCTGAGTCAGTTTGAGATAAAAACTTAACACCTTCACTTTGTAAATTCTCTTTAATCTCTTTGTAGTTTTCTATTATGCCATTGTGAATTACATAAGAAAATTCACCACGATGAGGGTGTGCATTTACTTCTGTTGGTTTTCCATGAGTTGCCCATCTAGTGTGTCCAATCCCAAGACCAAAACCATCACTTGAAAATGATGAAGTTTTATGTACCAAATTATTTAGTTTTCCTAAAGCTCTATATGAAGATATATGACCATTTTTGAGTATAGCAATACCAGCACTATCATAACCTCTATACTCTAACTCTTTTAGACCATTTAAAAGAAACTCTTTTTTTTCATTTTCACCAATGTAGCCTACGATTCCACACATATATATTACCTCGTTATAAATAATTCTAAAATTTTACTCTTATTGTCACATAAGTCTATCTTTTTTTCAATTAAAAACAGATTTCTTGCACGATTTTTTATAGTTTGTATTTTAGCAGTTGAAACATCAATTCCTTCATCATCAAAAATACTCATCATATAAGCCATCATACCTTTTTGGTTTTGTGTATCTACAGTCAATTTTATAAGGCTTTTAGAGTGTTCACACTCCATTTTTATCTCATTTTCTTTTATAATTGGTTTACATAGTGTAGTTGATTTACTCATATCAAAACTCTGTTTTATAAGAGTCTTAATATGAGGTACATCACTCTCTTCAACACTTTCATTAAAGTCAATTTTAAAGTATTTTTTATCATCGTAAAGTTTAAATACTTCCATATTTATCAAGTCTAAAAAACCAAGCTTTCCTAAAAGATAACCTACATTTAATTCTTCAGATTTTATGATAGAGATACTTAGATGTCCTTCATTTGCTATTTTAACTTCATAAGGTTTTGCATCTTTTGCTATGGTGGCAATTTTAACTATTTCAGGAGATTTATGTTTTATAAAGAAGTAGTTTGATGTTATAGATAGTATTTTTCTTTGGAGTATTTTTGAAAGAGCCTTAAACTCTGTATTTTTTCTTAGTCCAGACTCTTTTCTAAGTCGTCTCTTTGTCTCACCTAAAAGCTCTTTTTTATCAAACATCTCATTTGAAAGACCATAAAGTTCACGTAATAGTTTTGCAACAAATCCACTATATAGATTTTCCTTTACAGCATTTATATCACTATAAGTAAGTATGTAAAGTAGTTTAAGTATTTGTGGTTTTTCTATTTTGGTAGTAAATGCAAGTACTACATCTTCACTATATATATCTTCGCGAAGAGCAGTATTACTCATAAGGGTATGGTATTTTATAAGAATGCTACCAACATGAACTGACTCACTACTAAATCCTAGTTTTGTTGCATATGCTCTAAATATTTTTGCTCCAACTTCACAATGATCGCCACGTCTTCCTTTTCCTATATCATGCAAGAACACAACAAGTTTTATAAGGGCTTTTCCTTCACCACATAGGTCATCATGTAGTGCTTGTATAAAAGGCTCATTTATGTTTTCCAGATGATAAAGAGCTAGTAAAGAGTGCTTATCAACAGGATATTGATGATATCCATCAAACTGTGCTTGGTGCTTTATATGAGCAAATGGTTTTATAAGTTGTTCTAGTATATCTGCATTGTAAAGAGCTAAAAAAGTTTGATATGAATAGTTATTGAAGATGATTTTTTTAAATATTTTATACAGTTTATCTGAGTTATGTTTTGTAAAATCTGTTTTTCTTATATAATCAATATAACTTATATCAAACTTGATATCTTTATCATCAAATTTAGCGATATTTTCTATTACATGGATAAGTGAGTTTGGTTTGTTTTCTCTTTTTGATACTATTATATTATCTTTTCTATAGATTCCTTTTTCTATTCTATTTGCTCTTAGTTCACTTATTGAGTTTATTTCAAAAAAGTATGGAGATACGAGTTTTTTTAGAAATATTTGACAAGTTACATCTATAGTATGAAGAGCGGAAAATGTTTTTTTACATAGTTGCATTTGAGCATTTATAAGTTTTTTATTTTTAAAGCCAAGTTTACTTGCAATATCTGGTATAAATTCTAAGTTAAGAGTATCTTGTTTTTTCTTTGCACTAAGATGCAAAGCCGATCTAACTCTATATAAAAACTCTAAAGCAACTCTATATTCTTTAAACTCTTTTTCAGTTATATATTTTGGAATCAGTTGTTTCAATTTTGCTCGATTTAATATAGCACGGCTTAACCATCTTATAGTATGAGAAGCTCTAAGGCCTCCTACTCCATTTTTTATATCTGGTTCCATTTTTATAGGATTATCAGTTCTTCTTTTATAATAAATAGCAGTTATTTCACGAGCAAACTCTGGGAGGTTGTATTTTGCTATTTTTTGTAGAACATTTCCTATTTCCATCCATAAAAAGTTTGAGCCACAAAGAAATCTTGATTCAAGCATAGCTGTTTTTATAGTTAAATCACTATTACTAGCTTCAAAAAGTTCATCTACTTTATGTACGCGATGTCCAAGTTTAAGCCCTGCATCCCAAGCTAGATATAGCATAGATTCTATGATTGGTTCAAGGTTATAACCTTCTATATTTTTATATACTATCATTAAATCTATATCAGAGTATACACATAGTTCTTCTCGTCCAAAGCTTCCCATAGCAGTAAGAGTGATAGGTATGTGATTTACAAATGGAAGATAGTTACCAAAGAATTTTCGAAGAGTATATTTATATATAAGGATTAAAAATTGGTCTATTCTTTTTGTATGTTTAACGAGAAAATCTTTTCCTTGATTTTGAGTAAATATTTCATCAAGAGAGTTTAGATACTCTTTTATATGTTCTTTTATAAGCTTTGATATCTGAAAATCATCAGCTCCTTGGTTAACTAACTCTTCAATTTTATACTTTAATTTCATTTTTTTCCTACTAATTGCTTTAGTTCTCGACTATGAATTTTATTCCATTTGCTTTTACTATTTTTGATATAATACTAAAAAAAAGGTTAGATATGGCAGAAATAGATTTGTATTCTAGTGTTTTAGACTATATGTGTGAAAATTATGACTACTCTCTATATGCCACAAGTTTTGATGATAAGGCGGTATCCTCCTTACAACGCTCCATCGCTTCTGTTTCTACAAAAGCAGGAGAAAATAGAATAGATGTTACAAAAACAGCATTACAAGATTTTTTTAACGCAATTTTTCAAAAAGTTTTTGTTTATGAAGATGAGGAGAGACTAAAAATAGTCAAATATTTTGATAAAGGTGCTTTAAGTGAAGGACAAGATAGACAGATACATGCTCTTAGGCAAGAGTTGCTTTTTTTTAAAGATGAGATAGAAGATAGTTTTTTTAATGATTTTCTTTATATGTTTGATAAGTCATCAAGAAAAAGATTTGAAGCTACTCTTTTGTTTCTCAATGATGTGCCTTTAAAAGATATATTGAGAGAACAAATTAGCTTAGTGTATGACTTAAATCAAAGAGATATGGTTATATTTTTAAATGACAAAATTTTTTTAAAGAAATTTAATTATAAAACATTTAAAGAAGAAGAGTCTATAAACAAAATAGAGATTTTATATGATAAAAGGTTTATTGATTCTCTATGGGAAGAAGTCCATCTTAGTTTACAAGACTCTTTTAAAAGTGGATTTGACTTTTTAAGTTATAATGGAAATGAATTTTATGAAAAGTATCCACCAAAGTTTTTTTCTATTATTAAACAAGTTGTTAAAAATTTATTTGTTGATATTGGTGAGAAAGAGATTGCAGAGTGTACTAATGTAGCTTTTAAAAGATATCTCCCAAAGATGGTAAAAATAGTTGTTCACTATCTTTTTGAAGAAGTTATTGATGGTAATTCAAGAGCTATCAAGTTTTTAAAACAATATTCAGAGAGTACAAAAATATCAAATAATAAAATGAGATTAAACAAGGCTCCTTTGATGAATAAAAAAGGAAAAATTTACAACTATCAAAGTATATCATCACTTTTAAAATCAAGAGAGTTATATGTGTCAAAAATGACACATAAAAAAATAGAGATAAAAAATATTCAAGCACGAGTAAGAAAAGCTCTACATATAGTGCAAAGAAGTGAAGATGAGATGCAGAGGATACAAAAGAGAAGATTAGAGCTTCTTGTTGCTATAGAAAAAGTAGAAGATGAAATAAACTCTTTAATTGATATGAAATTAACAAATAATTTAGATATAAATAGATTAGAATTTTCAAAGAGAGATCTCCTTGATGCTTTTAAGCAAATAGAAGTACGGTCTCGTACTCAGACAAATATATTGAACAACACTCATAAAGAGTTAAAGAATTGGGAATTAAAAAAAGAGGAAAAAGTTAGACTAAAAGATGAGTTGTTTAAAATTCAAATGGATATTGAGCAAGAGTATAATCAGGTTTGTGAAATTTTGTCAATATCTTTAGGAAAAGAGCCACTAAACTTATAGTTTTAATTTATAATTTAAGTTTCTTAACCTATAATTCAGTAGGCTTCCAAATTCTCTATGAGTATAAGAGGTTATGCAAGAAGTCTAATATATTTTAAAGGACGTAACGCATGATAGAGAAACCATATCTAAAAGCACAACCAAATGCTGAGGGGTATTTTGGAGAATTTGGTGGAGCATTTTTGCCTCCAGAGTTAATAGAACAGTTTAAAAAAATAGAACAAGCCTATCTTACTATAGGGAACTCACATAACTTTATTATGGAACTACGTGATATAAGAAAACATTATCAAGGTAGACCAACACCAGTTTATTATGCTAAAAGGCTTACAGAGTATGTTGGTGGAGCAAGAATTTATTTAAAACGTGAAGATTTAAATCATACAGGAGCTCATAAACTTAATCACTGTATGGGTGAAGCATTATTGGCAAAATACTTAGGTAAGAAAAAACTTATTGCAGAGACCGGAGCAGGACAACATGGTGTTGCACTTGCCACTGCAGCCGCATATTTTGGTTTGGAATGTGAGATTCATATGGGAGAAGTAGATATTGAAAAAGAGTATCCAAATGTGATTCGCATGAAGATGCTTGGAGCAAAAGTTGTTCCTGTTGGTTTTGGTGGTAGAACTTTAAAAGAAGCAGTCGATAGTGCATTTGGCGCATACATGAGTGATCCTGAGAATATGTTTTTTGCTATTGGTTCAGTTGTTGGTCCTCATCCATATCCAAAGATGGTAAGAGATTTTCAAAGTGTAGTTGGTTTTGAAGCACGTGACCAGTTTATGGAAATGACAGGAAATTTACCAGATAATTTAGTAGCATGTGTTGGTGGTGGAAGTAATGCTATGGGACTGTTTTCAGCATTTATGAGTGATCCATGTGATATGTATGGAGTAGAACCTACAGGAACAGGTACAAAATTAGGAGAGCATGCAGCAAGTCTTACTTATGGAAAGCCAGGAGTTCTTCATGGTTTTAATTCTATTATGCTTCAAGATGAAAAAGGAGACCCTGCTCCAGTTCATTCAATTGCAAGTGGATTAGACTATCCATCAGTAGGACCAGAACATGCATATTTAAATAGTATAAACAGAACAAAAGTTGCAACTGCAAATGATACGGAAACTGTACAAGCTTTTTATGATTTATCAAAATATGAAGGTATTATACCTGCTTTAGAGAGCGCTCATGCAGTAGCATTTGCTATGAAATTGGCAAAAGAAAAACCATATGAATCAATTTTGCTTAATTTGAGTGGACGAGGAGATAAAGATATAGATTTTATGGCTGAGAATTTTCCACCAGAAAATTACATGTAAGAGTGCTTTTAACCAAAAAAAGATAAAATATCGTTTTTAAATAAAATAGAAAGTTTTTAATGAACTTAATAGAAAAGTTAGAATTACAAGAACGCCTAAATTACGAAGATGGTTTAGCTCTTTATGAGCTAGACCTTTTTACTTTAGCTAAGTATGCTGATAAAAAACGTAAGTCACTTTATGGTAAAAAAGCGTTTTTTAATGTAAATAGACATATCAATCCAACCAATATTTGTAAAGATATTTGTAAATTTTGTGCTTTTAGTTCAAATAGAAAAAATCCTAATCCATATACTATGAGTCATGAAGAGATTTTAAATTCTGTAGAAAAATCATATGATAATGATATAAAAGAAGTTCATATAGTATCAGCGCATAACCCAGATACAGGCCTACAGTGGTATTTAGAAATTTTTTCTAAAATAAAAGAAAAATTTCCATCTTTACATGTAAAGGCTTTAACAGCTGCAGAGATTAATTTCTTATCCACCCAGTACAATTTAACATATGAACAGGTTATAGACAAAATGGTTGAATATGGTGTAGATTCTATGCCAGGTGGAGGTGCTGAGATATTTGATGAAGAAGTAAGAAGTTATATTTGTAAAGGTAAAGTAACTTCACAACAGTGGCTTGATATACATAAACTTTGGCATAGTAAAGGTAGGATGTCAAATGCAACGATGTTATTTGGTCATGTAGAAAAAAGAAAAGATAGAATTGATCATATGTTAAGATTAAGAGATTTACAAGATAAAAGTGGCGGTTTTAATGCTTTTATCCCACTTGTATATCAAAGAGAAAATAATTATCTTAAAGTTGAAGAGTTTTTAAGTTCAACGGAGATTTTAAAAACTTATGCCATAAGTAGATTAATGCTAGATAATATACCACATATAAAAGCATATTGGGCAACATCAACAATTAATTTAGCACTTATAGCATTAGAATTTGGAGCAGATGATTTAGATGGTACAATTGAGAGAGAGGCAATTCAGTCAGCTGCAGGGGCAAAAAGTGCAACTGGTATGAATATCAAAGATTTTATAGATTTGATAACAACAAGTGGTTTTACACCTGTTGAAAGAGATAGTCTGTATAATGAATTAAAGTCTTATTAAAATTATAATTTTAGTGAGATGAAGTCAAAATCAAAACAAAAAGGATTAGATTTGGGTTTTTTTAAACTTAAAGAGCATGGCACAGATGTAAAGACAGAGTTTACAGCAGGTTTTACAACGTTTTTAACGATGATGTATATTGTTCCAGTGAACGCAATCATTATGAGTAAAACAGGTATGGATTTTGGAGCATTGGTTACAGCTACTGCTTTAATAACTATTTTTTCAACTATTCTAAATGGACTATGGGCAAATACTCCTATTGCAATGAGTGTTGGTATGGGACTTAATGCGTACTTCACATTTGGTTTAGTGCTTGGTATGAAAATTCCTTGGCAAAGTGCGTTAGGTATAGTCTTTATATCTGGTATGTTATTCTTAGTCCTATCTTTTACGCAATTTAGAGTTTGGATTATGCAAAGTGTTCCTCATGATTTAAGACGTGCTATTAGTGCTGGTATTGGTGCTTTTATTGCATTTATTGGGCTTAAAAGTATGGGAATGGTTGTTGCAAATCCAGCAGTTCTTGTTGGACTTGGAGATTTTGGTGATCCAAAAGTACTTATTGGTGTTCTTGGATTAATTCTTGTATTTGGACTTTATGCATGGAAAGTAAAAGGTGCATTTATTATTGCAGTTATCTTAACTTCTATTGTAGCATGGGTTTCTGGTGTTGCAACAGCTCCAACAGAATTTTTCTCTATGCCATCTTCAATAGGCTCAATTGCTTTAGAGCTAGATATTACTTCAGCATTTACTTTGGCTCTTGCTCCAGTTATTATTACATTTTTAATTACAGATATGTTTGATTCTTTAGGAACTCTTGCAGGTGTTGGTTATCGTGCAGGACTCTTTAAAGAAGGTGGAAAAGATTTAGAAAAAACTCTCGAAGCTGACGCTGCTGCAACAGTTGCAGGTTCACTTTTAGGTCTTTCAACTACTACAAGTTTTATTGAAAGTGCAAGTGGAGTAGAAGAGGGTGGACGTACAGGTCTTACAGCAGTAGCAACAGGACTTTTCTTTGTTCTTACTCTTTTTATGATGCCACTTTTTCAAGCAATCCCAGAAAATGCTATTTATCCAGTTTTAGTTATGGTCGGTGTTCTTATGTTTAGTGAACTATCTCATATAAATTTTGATGATCTTGCAATTTCTGTTGCAACATTTTTGATTGTTATTATGATGCCACTTACTTTTTCTATTACAAATGGTTTAGCATTTGGTTTTGTTGCATATTTACTTATAAAACTCATGAAAAAAGAGTTTGAAGATATAAATATAGGTGTTGTATCTTTAGCAGTTATCAGTTTTATAGTATTTGTAGTTCAATAGTTTTAAAAGGGGAAAAGAGTGAGATTTTATAGTTATGATGAGTTTAAAGTTGATGTTAATATGTTGGCTAAAGAGATAAAACCATACAAGCCTGATGTGATTTTAGCAATTGCAAGAGGCGGTATGACATTAGGACATTTTTTAGCAGAAGCATTGGAGATGAGAGATTTATACGCTATAAACTCAATTCACTATGAAGAGACTAGAAAACTTGATACTATAGATATCTTTAATGTACCAGACTTAAGTAAAGCAAAAAAAGTTGTTATAGTCGATGACATTATAGATAGTGGTGAAACTATGATTGAGATAAAAAAAGTTTTACATAAAGAGTATCCAAATTTAGAATTAAAAGTAGCATCTATTTATTATAAAGAAAAAGCACTTGTTCGACCAGATTTTGCTGCTCGAGAAGCAACAGAATGGATAGAGTTTTTTTGGGATTTTCAGATAGATAATTACAAATAATCAAATAGGGAGGTTTTATCCTCCCTTTATTTATGTTATAATCTATCTAAAAATTGTTAGGAATTTACTAAATATATGATTTTAATGATAGATAACTACGATAGCTTTACATACAACATTGTTCAATATTGTCTTGAATTAGGTGCAGATTTAAAGATAATAAAAAATGATGAACTTACTATTTCTGAAATTGAAAAACTTAATCCAGAAAAAATTATAATTTCCCCAGGTCCAGCAACACCAAATGAAGCAGGTATAAGCTTAGAAGTAATTGAGTATTTCCAAGATAAATTACCTATTTTAGGTATATGTTTAGGACATCAAGCAATAGCTCAAGTTTTTGGAGCAAAAGTTGTAAGAGCTAAAAACATGATGCATGGGAAAACATCAACTATAAAACAAAATGAAGCAACATGTATATTTAAGGGATTACCAGAAAGTTTTATTATGACTCGTTATCACTCTTTAGTAGTTGAAAACAAAAACTTGCCAAGTAAGTTAATTCCAACATCATATAGTACCGATGATCATGAAATTATGAGTTTACATGTAGAGGGTAAAGATATTTATGGAGTTCAATTTCATCCAGAATCAATACTTAGTGAATATGGATATGAAATATTGGATAATTTTTTAAAGATATGAAAGAGACAAATTTAGTTTTTACTGTAATCTTAATTAGTGTCTTATTTTTATTGTATGGAGTAAGCTCCCTCTCAATTGGATATAAAGAGGCAGTTATTTTATTTGAAGGTAGGTCTTTAGTTCACTATCTTGTTTACTTTTCAACAAAACTATTTGGACAGACTGATTTAGCTCTAAGACTACCATTTATAATTTTACATGTAGCCTCTTTAATATTATTGTACAAAATAGGAAAACTTTTTTTAAAAAGGAAGCTAGATAGAGTTATATCTATAGCCCTTTATGCTATGCTTCCCGGTGTTAATAGTGCTGCGATATTGGTAAATGGAGCTTATGTTACTATTTTTCTTACATTACTTTTTGTGTATTTATATATGTATGGATATAAAAAAGTATCTTTTGCTGTATTAGTCGTTGCATTATTTGCAGACAATGCTTTTGCTATTTTATATCTATCACTATTTTTCTATAGTATATTTAATAAAGAGAAACAGCTTTTAGTTATATCTTTAATTCTTTTTGGATTATCAATGAGTATTTATGGTTTTGATACAGGTGGAAAGCCAAAAGGATATTTTTTAGATACGTTAGGAGTATATGCTGCTACATTTTCTCTATTTTTATTTATATATGTTGTTTATGCCCTTTATCGGATACTTATAAAAGAGGAAAAAAATTTAATTTGGTATATAGCTTTTTTTAGTTTAGTTTTTTCATTAATTCTTTCATTAAGACAAAAACTTTTTTTAGAAGATTTTGCTCCATTTGTAGTGATTTCGATTCCTTTGATAGTAAAAGTATTTTTTAATAGCTATAGAGTAAGATTACCAGAACATAGAAAATATCATAATATATCTTTTGGGGTAGTTTTTGTTTTTTTGATATTGAATTTAGGAATAAGCTATTTTAATAAACCGTTGTATTATATAATAAAAGAGCCAAGGCATCATTTAGCTTATAGGTATCATATTGCTAAAGATTTAGC
>CAZBPU010000014.1:0-24301 GCA_964493845.1 uncultured Sulfurospirillum sp. | reverse complement strand
AGTTTAGATAAACAAAGAGTTTATTATCTGTATAAAATCTAAAGGATCAATTTTTTTTGAATCAACTATAAAAGAGAAGTGAAGATGTGGTCCAGTTACTCGTCCTGTTGCTCCACTTAATCCAAGCTTTTCATCTCTTTTTACTTTTTGCCCTACTTTTACATCTATACGGCTTAGGTGTGAGTATGAGCTATATATACCTTCACCATGGTCGATTATAACTGCGTTACCTGAGTAGTATCTTTTGCTTGCAACTACTACAACTCCATTGTTTGTTGCTTTTATAACTGTACCTGTTGGTGCTCTAAAATCTGTGCCTGAGTGAAAACTTTTTAGTGAGCCATTGAAGATTCTTGCATTGCCATAGTCGCTTGTTATTTTTGAGTTTAGTGGCATTTTAAATGGCTTATCCCAGTATCTTTGTTTTGTAAAAGTAGCATAGATTTTTTTGGATTCTAAATACTCTTTGTAGATTCTATTTTGTTCACTTTTAGGAGGGTGTACTTTTTTGGGATTGACTTTTAGTGTCTCTTTTTTGTAGTTTCCTTGGTTTACATGTAGAACTATTTTTTCTTGTTTTTTATCTTCGATGAGATGTAAGTTTATCTCTTTATATTTTGTTTTGTAAGCAACTGGTACAAGTACAAAATATCTATCTTTTTTAGTTGGATGTTTTAGTAAAGGCAACTCTTTTTGGTCTTTTAAAATTTTACTATTTTTAGTTACTTCTAGTAGAAAAGTTTTTCCATTTGTTATTTCATAAGCAAATATGTTTGTTATAAAGATAAAAATCAATAACACTCTATACATATAATCATCCTTTTACTATTTTTTCTGTATAATACCTAAATTTTATACAAAGGCAATTAATGAAAGTAGTAGTAATCCAAGGACCAAATTTAAATCTTTTAGGATATAGAGAACAAAACATCTATGGACCGATGAAACTTGAAGAGATTCATACACAGATGGAAGCAATCGCAAAGCAAAACAATATGGAAATAGAATTTTTTCAATCAAACTTAGAGGGCGAGATAGTTGATCGTGTTCAAGAGTGTATTGGTGATGCTGATGGTATCATTATCAATCCAGCAGCATATACTCATACATCTATAGCTATCCGTGATGCAATAGCAGCAGCAGCAATGCCAACCGTAGAAGTTCATGTTAGTAACATTCATAGACGTGAAGAGTTTAGAGCTAAGAGTTTAACAGCTCCAGTTTGTACAGGACAGATTAGTGGTTTTGGACCATTTGGTTATCACTTAGCTATGATATCTATCACTCAAATATTAGGTGAGATAGAAGCGCAAAAACAAGCTCAAGCAGCAGCTCAGGCAAAAGCAGAAGCATAATAATGAACTACATTTTAAAAGATGAAAATGCAGTCTATTATGAGTGTGGTTTCTCTTGTGATAATGTAGTTTTTTTAAAGCTTGGTAGTGAAGCTTTTTTTATTACTGATTCAAGGTATGATACAGAAGCAAATGAGTATATAAGAGATGCAGAGGTTATCATAACAGAGCGTCGTGATATGTTTCCAAAAGTACGTGAGCTTATAAAAAATGCAAAAATAAAAGAGCTTATTTTCAACCCAAATGAGTGGAGTCTTCACGCCTACGAAGAGTTTACAAAAGATATAAATGATGTTGAGTTTAAAAGAGTATCAAACTTTTCTCAGCAAAGGCGTATTATTAAGAGTGAAGAAGAGCTTGATATTTTGAGACGTGCTTCACAGATTGGTGCAAGTGCATTTGATAGTTTTGCAAAGTATCTTAATGAGTCTGGTTTACATGTAAGTGAACAAAGGCTTCATTTTGAGGCAGAAAATATACTAAAAAACTATGGTGAATATGGCCTTAGTTTTTCTCCAATTTTAGGAGTAAACAAAAACGCAGCAAAATGCCATGCACTTCCACTCTTAGATACTCTAGATATGGGAGACTTGATTCTTTTTGATGCTGGAGTAACTTATAAAAGATACTGTTCAGATAGAACAAGAACGGCTGAGTTTAACCAAAATTTAAACTTTAGTAAAACTCAAAAGTTTAGCGATTCAAAGCGTCAAGAGATTTATGATATAGTTTTAAAATCTCAAGAAGCTGGCATTAAAAAAGTTAGAGCTGGTGTAAAAGCTTGTGAAGTTGATTTAGCTTGTAGAGAAGTAATTGATAAAGCTGGTTACGGTAAGTGGTTTATACACTCAACTGGACATGGTGTAGGT
The DNA here is from genome assembly GCA_964493845.1 of uncultured Sulfurospirillum sp. Lineage (GTDB taxonomy): Bacteria > Campylobacterota > Campylobacteria > Campylobacterales > Sulfurospirillaceae > Sulfurospirillum_A. Next base: position 22,077 of record CAZBPU010000014.1, on the reverse strand, counting down.
CTTGATATTCATGAATTACCAGTTATCTCAAATAAAAGTGAGACTGTACTTGAAGAGGGTATGGTTTTAACTGTTGAGCCAGGAATTTATTTACCAGAAGAGTTTGGTGTTCGTATAGAAGATACTCTTGTGGTTACAAGTGGTGAAGCTGAAGTTCTAGGTAGATAATGCAGTTTTTTTATGATAGGTTTTTCCCAGTCATAAAAAAAAAGAATAGAAGCTTCAATTATGAAGCAGTAGTAGGTATAGGTGGCAATGAGGGAGATGTGCGTAAGAGATTTAGAAATCTTTACATGTATATGCAAAGAAATTCACTTTTAAGTATAAGTGAAACTTCTCCAATCCTTCGCAATCCACCTTTTGGATATTTAGACCAAGATGATTTTTATAATGCAGTTATGATTATTAGGACATCTCTAGGTCCAAAGGCATTTTTGAAACTTCTTTTACATATAGAGAAGATATTTGGACGAAAAAGAAGTTTTAAAAATGCCCCAAGAACGCTTGATTTGGATCTTATATTTTATGAAGACATCAAAATCAAAAGTAAATTTTTGAGTGTTCCACATCCTAGTTGGAGCCAAAGAGAGTCAGTGGTTCTACCACTTTCAAAATTGAAAAGGAAGATATAGGTGAAATTTTTGACTTTTAGTGCCCAAACACCAGCTGCTGCTTTGAAACAGGCTCAGATAGAATGTGGTGAAGATGCTTTAGTTGTTAGTACCAAACAAGTAAAGAAAAAGACGATAAATACACCTGCTTTATATGAAGTGGTTGTGGCTGTTGAAGATGCAAAGGTTGAACCAGCTGTTCCAAAAAAACAGACATATCAGAGTAATGAAGATGTTCTTATCAATATCTCTGAAGCAGCAAAGCAGATATCTCAGATAGCACAAGTTACAAATGAATCACTACCTTCACGTCCAAAAACAAAAATATCTATAGAAGAGAAGAAAAAATCTAATGAAGATGTAGATGATATAAAACAAGAGATAACAAAATTAGCAGATAAGATAAAGCTTATACAAGAGATGTTTTGGGAAGAAAAAGCTCCTCAGCGTAACAACTTAGCAATTCCACCAGAGTTTTCAGAGATATATAAACTAGCAAAAATAAGTGGAATGGGAAGTGATCATCTTGAAAATATTATGAAACTTACTTTAGAGCATATGCCGACAAAAATGAGACACTCTAGTGAATCTGTAAAGCGTTATTTTCAAGTCTTACTTAGAAAGATGGTTCCTGTTCGCCATGAGAGAGAAGTACCAAGAGGAACAAAAAAACTTGTTATGTTTGTAGGTCCAACCGGAGTAGGAAAAACAACAACAATAGCGAAACTTGCAGCTCGTTTTTCATATATAAAAGAGAAGAGAGATAAAGTAGGTATTATAACACTTGATACATATAGAATTGGTGCAGTTGAGCAACTTTTTCAATATGCAAAAATGATGAAACTTCCTATTGAAGATGTGGTAGACCCTAGTGATTTCAATAGTGCGTTACGTTCACTTTCTCACTGTAATGTGATTTTGATAGATACAGTTGGAAGCAGTCAGTACGATAAAGATAAGTTAGCAAAACTTAATCAATTTATACAAAATAGTGAGTATGAGATAGATGTAAATCTAGTACTTTCAGCAGGTAGTAAACTTGAAGATTTAAGAGAAATATATAAAAATTTCTCATTTTTAAATATTGACACACTTGTTTTTACAAAGTTTGATGAGACTAAAGCTTTTGGAACAGTATTTTCTTTGATATATGATATAGATAGACCTGTTAGTTATTTTTCTGTTGGACAAGAAGTTCCAGATGATATAGTTGTAGCTAATAGTGACTTTTTAGTAGAGTGCATGTTAAATGGTTTTAAAAGGAAGCAAGATGCAAACTCAAGCAAATAAACTTCACAAACTTGTAAAAGATGGGCAAGCATCTATAAAAAAAGTAAAAAGAACAAAATATATAGCAATAACAAGTGGTAAGGGTGGTGTTGGTAAAAGTACACTAAGTGCAAATTTAGCAAATATATTGGCTAAAAATGGATATAGTGTAGGTCTTTTTGATGCTGATATTGGTTTAGCAAATTTAGATGTTATTTTAAATGTTAGAATTAATAAAAATATTTTACATGTATTAAAAGGAGAAGCTACACTCTCTGATATAATCGTAAATGTAAAGAAAAATCTCATATTAATTCCAGGTGAGAGTGGAGATGAAATCCTAAAGTATAATGACCAGTTTTTATATGAGAGATTTTTTGAAGAGACAGAGATTTTAGATGATTTAGATTTTATGATTATAGATACTGGTGCTGGTATTGGTGGGCATACACAACTTTTTTTAGAAGCTAGTGATGAGGTTATAGTTGTGACTGTTCCAGACCCAGCAGCCATAACAGATGCATATGCTACAATAAAAGTTACAAGTAAAGTAAAATCTATGATACATCTTGTATTAAATATGACAAAAAGTACAAAAGAGGCTGAGCTAATATATGAAAAAATTAGTAAGGTTGCCATTGCAAATATAGATGGATTAAATTTAAATTTGCTTGGAAGACTTCCTGAAGATAAGATAATTGCAAAGAGTATAAAACAACGAACTCTTTTTAGTGATGATGCTCCAAATGGAGCAGCTTCACATGAGCTTAAAAGAATAGTTAATAATCTTGTTTATAGATTGGAACATAAAGTGCTTAAAGATAACGGAGATAGAGGTTTTGGTAGTTTTATAAAGAGTCTTATAGATAAGTTTTAGAAAAAAGGTAGGATAAATTAGTGATAAGTCCAAATAATTTTATATATTTTTTTACTGTTTGTGGGTTTTTTATTGGTTTAATATTTACTATAATAAACTTTTCTATGCCAGAAGACATAGTTTTATATACAGCTGAAATAACACTGTTCTTTTATCTTTTTATACATGTGATAATTATGAATTTTATTGATATTAAACGTTTTGGTATTAGCCTTTTTAATAAAAAAGAGTATGAAGAGGTTAGTGAATATTTTATATCAGAATTAGATACTAGAGAAAAAAGGATGGATGCACTTTTATTGGAAGTTGAAAAGATGAATATCAAATATGAACAAGAATTAAAAAATCAGAAAAAGCAGAAAGTAGATGAGCATCAAAAAGCAGCCTAATCCATATACTGCTCATATAAAAAAAGAGCAAGATGCTTTAGTGTTGCAATATCTACCAGCAGTTCGTGCCTTAGCATATAGACTTAGGGAAAGACTTCCAACATCAATAGATGTAAATGATTTGATTTCAATAGGTACAGAAGAGATGATAAAATTGTCTCGTAAGTATGACAAAGAACAAAATGATTCTTTTTGGGGTTATGGGCGTCAACGTGTACATGGATCTATGTTAGATTATTTAAGAAGCTTAGATGTTATGAGTAGATCAAGTAGAAGACTTATAAAAAAAGTTGATAGAGAGATAGAAAAGTATCTTTCACTATATGAAGAAGAGCCAACAAGTGAGTATCTTTCAACACTTTTGGAAGAGAGTGTTGAAAAAATAGATGATGCTAGAAATGGTTATAAACTTATATCTCTAATGCCTATAAATGAACAGATAACAATTTTAAGTGAAGATGATACATCAGAAATAGTAGAAAAAGATGAATTAATAAATCTGATAAAAACAATTTTAAATAGATTTAAAGAGAGAGAACAGCTGATAATACAGCTCTATTATTTTGAAGAACTAAATCTTAAAGAGATTAGTGGTATACTTGATATTAGCGAATCTAGAATTTCTCAGATTCATAAAAAATTATTGACAAAAATACAAGAAGAGTTAGGATTAAGAGATGGCTGATATACTAAGTCAAGAAGAGATTGACGCCCTTTTAGAAGTAGTTGAAGAAGATGGCGATACTGAATCAGTTGAAGTAGGAGAAGAGGGCGATGAACGCCAGATAATTCTTTATGACTTTAAGCGACCAAACAGAGTATCAAAAGAACAACTTCGTGCTGTAAAAGGTATACATGATAAGATGGCAAGAAATCTTGCTGCTCAAATTTCTTCTATTATGCGTAGTATTGTAGAGATTCAGCTTCACTCTGTTGATCAGATGACTTATGGTGAGTTTCTTATGAGTCTTCCTAGCCCTACAAGTTTCAATGTTTTTTCTGTAAAACCACTTGATGGAAGTTGTGTTATAGAGATAAACCCATCTATTGCATTTCCCATGATAGATAGACTTTTAGGTGGTTTAGGTGAGTCTTTTGAATCAACAAGAGAGTTAACTGATATTGAATTAAATCTTCTTGATGCTATATTGAGAGTTATTATGCAAAGACTCAAAGAGGCATGGGGACCAATTACAGAAATGTATCCTGTAGTTGAAACTAAAGAGTCTAGTCCCAATGTTGTTCAAGTTGTAAGTCAAAATGAGATTGTTATTATGGTTGTTATGGAGATTATTATTGGTAATTCAAGTGGTATGATAAACTTATGCTATCCTGTAATATATCTTGAACCAATACTTTCACGTTTAGCAAATAGAGATATTATGCTTGGGGATACTAGTGCAAAAAAAAGTAGAAACAAAGAGTTAAATGCACTTGTTGGACGTGCTGAAGTTTTTAATGAAGCTATTATAGGTGAAGCAGATTTAAGTGTTGGAGAGTTACTTGACCTTGAAGAAGGAGATGTTATAAGACTTGATCGTGCTGCTGATGACAAAGCAATAGTATCTATAGATAAAAAGGCACTGTTTTTAGCAGAAATTGGACTTCATAGATTTAGAAAATCTATTAAGTTAATAGAATTGATAAAAACTGATAAAGATGAAGTTAAGCATACATTAGAGCAGCTAGAGATGACAAGAATGGAAAAAATATACTCTTCAAAAGATGAAGATATAGAAAGAGTAATATGAAAAGAGAGAAGTTAAAATGACATCAGAATTTATAAAAATATTAGAGGATGAGATTGTTTCGACTATAGAAGGATTGACTGGTATAGCACCAACAGTTGAGCTTCATAGTAATGCAGTACCAGATAGTAAAACAACTTTATCTCCACCACTTGCAGTTTTAGAAGTTACTGTTAGTGGTGATATAGATGCAAAGATGAAAATCACTATTTCAGCAATTTTAGCTACAGCATTGGGAGATATGATGCTTGGTGGAGAGGGCATAGAGAAAGAGGAGATGGATGATGATGACTTAGATGCCACTAAAGAGATAATGTCAAATATATTAGGGTCTCTTTCAACTGCTTTAAGTGGACAAAAATCAATGCCAAATTTAAGTTTTAATATTGATGATATAAGATATATAGAGGCAACTGGTGATATTGACTTCCTAGGTTTTGCTAGGCTATTTGTATACAATATGGGTATACAAAGTACAACTGATAATGTAGCTTTTGGAATTGATTCTATATTTGAAGCCGCATTGAGTGGAAAAACGGCAGATGAAAGTGTTGAAGAAGAAGTCGTGTCTGATAGTGAATCTACAGGAACACATCCTAGTCTAACAAGTGAAGAGATGAAAAATATAGAGCTTATCAAAGATGTAAAACTTCCAATACGTGTTAGAATAGGTTCAAAAAGAATGCTTTTAAAAGATGTTCTTAGTATGGATATAGGCTCAGTTATAGAGCTTGACCAACTTGCAAATGATCCTCTTGAAATCCTTGTTGGAGATAAAGTTATAGCTCAGGGTGAAGTTGTCATTATTGATGGTAACTTTGGTGTTCAGATAAGTGAAATTGGCTCAAAAAGAGAACGTTTAGAAAAATTGAGATAATATCAAGAAAATTACAATTTAAAATGATATAGTTGCCACTCAAAATATAAAAAAGAGAAATTATGAAAATATTAGTAGCTATGAGTGGTGGAGTAGATTCTACTGTAACCGCGTATAAATTAAAAGAAGAGGGTCATGAAATCGAAGGAGTCTATATGAGACTTCATAATGATGATTTAGCTCATGAAGAAAATATAAGAAAAGTTAAAAAAGTAGCGGATTTTTTGGATATCAAATATCATATACTTGACTTACGAGACAAATTTAATGATTTTGTTTATAATCCTTTCATTAATACTTATAAAGATGGTCTGACACCAAATCCATGTGTACTTTGTAATAGAAATATAAAACTTGGAGCTCTTATAGATTTTACAAAAGAGCTTGATATGGATAAACTTGCAACAGGACACTATATACAAATTAAAGATGGACTTTTAACTGAAGCTGTAGATGACACAAAAGATCAGAGTTATTTTTTAGCAAATGTAAAAAAAGAGAGTTTGGATTCAGTTTTATTTCCACTTGGTGATATGCTAAAAGAAGATGTAAAAAAATTTGCTTCAACAATAGAGGTTTTGCAGGAATTTTCAACACAAAAAGAGAGTAGCGAGATTTGTTTTGTTCCAAATACTTATACAGAGATATTAAAAAAGCATATGGATATAGACAAACCTGGTAATGTATTAAATCTTAAAGGTGAAATAGTTGGAGAGCATAAGGGTTATATGCATTATACTATAGGAAAAAGAAAAGGTTTTACAGTTCATGGTGCACATGATGCACATTATGTTGTATCTATAAATGCTTCTAAAAATGAGATTGTTGTTGGGTTAAAAGATGACTTAAATATTAATGAGTTTAAAGTTAAAGATATAAATATGTTTATAGATGATAAAGAATTTGAATGCTCTGTGAAGATAAGATATAGAAGTCCAAAGAGTGAGTGTAGTGTTAAAATAGAGGGAACAAATGCAAATATAAAACTTTATGAACATGTACAAGGCTTGGCTGCCGGACAGATGGCTGTTTTTTACAAAAATGATCAAGTTGTGGGTGGTGGTTGGATAGAGTAAAAGAGAGATAATGGAAAACAAAAAAAGAGTTCATTTTGGAAAAATTAATAAAAATAAAAAAAATGCAGTTTTTTTAGCTATATATGTAAAAGATATAGCCCCATGGAAATACTTTAAAGATGATATAAAGCATACACGGTGTCCAGCGGTTATTATGATAGATAGATGGGATGGACGTATGGGATTTCCTGGAGGTGGTATGAAAAAAGATGAGACACTTCTTGAAGCTTTAAAAAGAGAGATAAAAGAGGAGATTGGCATAACTATAAGACCTGATAAAGTTCATCCAATAGCATCTCATGAATGGAAGGTAGTTACTCATTTTTATGGTTTGGAGGTTAATGAGCTAGAGTTTTTACATATCTACTATCATATATTAAGCAATTTTTCACGTTCTATTTTACTTCATGCTTATGAGGAGGGTGATGAGTCACGTTTCATGAGTGAAACTACAGGAATTAAGATAGTTCCCATTATAGAACACAATAAAAAAGGTATCAATAAGTTTTTAGAAAACTCTTTTGCAGGAGCAACAAAACAGGATTTGGAGATATTTTTAAAAGAGATATTAAAATACAAATGATAATCAAACTCAATATAATAATCCTTTAAGCTTATTTTGATTATAATTCTCAAAATGATTTAAAGGAATAGAATGTTAAAAAGATTAGTAGTAGGTACTCTTTTTGTATCTACCATGGCATATGCAACTTCAGAGGTAAATGTCTACTCTCATAGACACTATGACTCAGACAAACAACTTTTCAAAATGTTTGAGGATAAGACAGGTATAAAGGTAAATGTAGTAAAGGCAAAAGCAAATGAGCTTATAAAGAGACTTGAAAAAGAGGGTAAGAACTCACCAGCTGATCTTCTTATAACAGCAGATGTTGGAAGATTGTATCTAGCAGACAAAAAAGGTCTTCTTCAAAGTGTAAACTCAAAGTTTTTAAACGAAACAATCCCAGCTAATTTAAAAGACAGAGATAACAAATGGTTTGGATTAACAAAAAGAGCAAGAGTAATTGTATACAATAAAGACAAAGTAGACCCAAGTGAGCTTTCTACTTATGAAGACTTAACAACTCCAAAATGGAATAAAAGAGTTTTAGTAAGAAAATCATCAAACATATATAACCAATCTCTTTTAGCATCTTTTATAGCTTCACAAGGTGAAGAAAAAGCAAAAGCTTGGGCAAAAGGCTTAGTAAACAATATGGCAAGAACTCCAGCAGGAAGTGATAGAGACCAAATGAAAGCAGTTGTTGCTGGTATTGGTGATGTTGCTATTGTAAATACATATTATGTAGGAAAACTACTGAATTCTAAAAAGAAGAACGAAGTAATGGTTGGTAAAAAGATAGGTGTTTTCTTTCCAAATCAAACTGGAAGAGGAACACACATAAATATCTCAGGTATTGCTATGACTAAGAGTAGTAAAAACCAAGAAAATGCAGTAAAATTGATAGAGTTTTTAGCTAGTCCAAAAGCACAAAGCATTTTTGCAGAAGCAAACTATGAGTACCCAGTCAACCCAGCTGTAAAACCTTCAAAACTTTTACAATCTTGGGGAGAATTTAAAGAAGATACAACTCCACTATACAAATTTGGAGAGTATAATGCTAAAGCAGTAAAGATATTTAATGAAGTTAACTGGAAGTAATGCTTCATGGCTAAGTTTGACTACGGGATTAACTCTCGTAGTCATCTTACCGATAATTCTCATAGTACTTTATGCCTTAGGTGCTGATGGAGAAGTTTTAAGACATATTAAAGAGACTGTTCTTTTAGAGTACATTAGCAACACGGCACTTCTACTTTTAAGTGTTGGTGTTTTAAGTCTTATCTTAGGTGTAGGAAGTGCTTTTATAGTCACTTTTTATGAGTTTAGATTCTCTAAAATCTACTCTATTGGATTGATTCTTCCTTTTGTGATTCCTACTTATATTTTGGGTTTTATCTACTCCGATATTTTTGGTTATTTTAGTTATTTACATATATTTTTGATGGATTTAGGGTTAAAAAGCTATTTTGATGTGCTAAATTTTAACACTGTTAGTATCGTTCTTGCTTTGGCACTTTATCCGTATATCTATCTTATAGTAAGAGCCTCATTTTTAAAGAGTGCAAATACTCTTTTAAATCCTGCACTTACTTTAGGCCTCTCAAGAAGCAAAGCACTTTTTAAAGTAGTTTTACCGCTTAGTCGTGTTGCTATTGTTGGTGGATTGTCTTTGGTTTTGATGGAGACCATCAGTGAGTATGGAGTTGTAAGCTACTACGGAATAAACACTTTAAGTACAGCTATTTTTTCTACTTGGTTTGGCATGGGAGATTCTGGAAGTGCAGCTTATATCTCTTCAATCGCCATGATTTTTATACTTGCTATTTTACTTTTTGAAAAGTTTACACAAGGAAAGGCTCGTTATACTTTAGAGTCAACCAGTACACCACTTAAAAAGATAAAACTAAAAGGCTTTAAACTATTTTTTGTATATCTTTTTTTATCTATCCCTCTGTTTTTTGGTTTTATTATGCCTCTTATTTGGATATTGATTTACTCTTTTGAGTATGCAAAAGATAGTTTAGATATGAGTTTTATTTTGGTTTTAATAAACTCATTTTTAGCTTCTGGATTTGCTTCATTTTTGATTGTTGTTATCTCTATTGTGTTAGCATATACATATAGAATTATCCCAAATTTTTATACAAAATATATAAACAAGTTTGCAACTTTAGGTTATAGTATGCCTGGGGCTGTTATTGCTATAGGGATTATCATTTTATTTGGAGATTTTGATAACTTTTTGATAGATAATTTTGGTTTTGAAAAGCTTTTGCTTAGTGGGACGTTGTTTGCTTTAGTGTTTGGTTATGTTGTTCGTTTTTTAGCAGTCGGACTAAACTCTGTTTTATCATCTTTTGAAAAGGTTGGGACAAACATAAATAGAGCTTCAAGAAGTTTAGGAAAAACTCCTTTAAAAACTCTTTTTCAAGTAGAGCTTCCTATCTTAAAAAACTCGTTTTTAATTACATTTTTGTTGGTGTTTATAGATACGATAAAAGAGTTACCTCTAACACTGATATTAAGACCATTCAATTATGAAACATTAGCAACAAAAACATATGAATTAGCTATCAATGAGATGGTACAAGAGTCTGCTATATATGCTCTTTTTATCATATTTATCTGTCTAATTCCAATTATATTTAGTCTAAAGGCGTATAGATGATACTTAGTTTAAAAAATCTTTCCAAAAGTTTTGGAAAAACTGAAGTTCTAAAAAACATAAATATAGAGCTAAAAGAGGGTGAAATCCTCACTATCTTAGGTTCAAGTGGAAGTGGAAAAAGTACTATTTTAAACCTTATTGCTGGATTTGAAAAACCTGATTTGGGAGTTATTAGTATTTATGATGAAGATGTCTCTTTTAAAGAGCCTCATGAGAGAGGTGTTGGTTTTGTTTTCCAAAACTATGCACTTTTCCCTCATCTAAATGTGTTTAAAAATATAGCATTTGGCATTTCAAATATGGATATAAATCGTCAAAAACTTCAAGTAGAGAAGATGATAAAACTAACAGGCTTAAAAGGACTTGAAAAACGCTATCCTCATGAGCTCTCAGGTGGACAGCAACAGCGTGTTGCACTAGCGAGAACATTAGCAACAAAGCCAAAACTAATTCTTTTTGATGAAGCTTTCTCAAACGTAGACTCAGTCTTAAAATCAAAAATCGAAAGAGAATTAGTAGATATCATAAAAGATAGTGGAGTAAGTGCTATTTTTGTAACTCATGATAGTAAAGAGGCTCTTAGTATAAGTGATAAAATTGCATATTTAGAAAATGGAGAGATTGCTCAACTCTCAACTCCAAAACAGATGTATAACTTACCCAAAAGTAAATCTGTAGCTAGTTTTTTTGGAAAAGCAAACTTTATAGAAAAAGCAAATAAATCATACTGTATCAGACCAGAAGAGTGTAAAGTAAATAAAGATGGAAAAATAAAAGGTGTCATAGGTGAAATCTCATATCAAGGTGAGAGATACGAAGTAGAGGTCTATTTTGATTTTGAAGGGAAAAATTATAAGTTCATTTTACATTTAAATAAAGATGAAGATGTGTATAATAAGGAGTTTATTAATTTTGATATAGATTGGAAAAATTTATGTATTTAGGTGGTGGAGTAATAATGAAGCGTAATATTGGAAGACATGATAAAATGAACAGGATAGTAACTGGAGTGGCCTTAATGGCTTATGCCATTTACGCAGACCAGCCTATGGCATATGCTGGGATTTTACCTCTAGTAACGGGCATAATAGGCTTTTGTCCACTATACCCGCTTTTTAATTACAAATCTAAATAAGCTTTAAATCTCCATAAAGATTGTTTTGATAGGTGGTTTTTAGATAATCTTTATAAAACTCAATGCCATGACACTCTGCACCACTTCTACATATTTCAAAGTATTCAGTATTAGGTAGTATTTCACTACTTTGTTTATCTTTTTTACCTTTATAAACAATAGAGTTCTTAAGAACAGTTCCATCACTATATAGAGTCACACTTCCATCTTCCAATGCTACTCTATCATAACCACGTTCACGATGGTCAAGGTCTTGGATATATTTTTCATCTAAATTTTTAATAACAATAGCATTAAACCAGCTATTTTCATCAGTCTCTATATTCATTACAGCTTTTTTATTTCCATCTACTTTTCTCCAAGATGGTAGTTGGTTAAAGACTCTTTTAAAGCCTTTAACCTTTACTAAATCTACTTTTGAAAGCTCAATATTTTGTTTTTTAAGCTCATCAATATGAAGAAGACTACCATATACTATTAGATTATACATTATTGATACTTTTCAAAAGAAAATGGTTTATTGTACTCTTCCATACTCATATCAGGATAAGGAACTTCTTCACCACTCCAAGGTTTTTTAAGTATATAATCACCGCCGTCATTTGCTTGGACTACATTGTCTTGATGAAGAGGTATTTTTCCTCCTGCAGTTGCAAGATATCTTGGTATGGCATCACCTGCAATATTTCCATACATACTTTCGACTAAATCACGACCAACTTTGATAGGAACTCTAAGGTGTGCAAATTCAGGATTTCTAAAACTACAATTAAATAAGTAGTAAGGTCTTATATAAGACTCTTGAAGAAGTTCACTTAGTTTCCACATTTTGTTTCTTGTATCATTTACTCCTCTAAGTAAAACAGCTTGATTTAAAATTGCACTTGTAACACTGCTTAGTTTTTTAAATGCTTCATGAACTTCAGGTGTCATCTCTTGGACAGAGTTTATTTGAGTTACAAAACGGATTGGCTTGATTGCATTACTCTTTTCACAAATCTCTAAAAATTTATCATCAATTCTTTGAGGAGTCATGATTGGTGTTCTACTTCCTAATCTTTTTATTTTTACATGAGGAATTTTATCAAGCTCTTCTAGAAGATACTCTATTCTTTTGTTTGATAGTGCTAGTGCATCACCACCAGTGATAAGAACATCACGAATATTGTCATTTTCACGTATATAGTTAAGTGCTTCTTCATAAGTGTTTTTGCTACTAACCCAATCTTTGTCACTAATGTGTGCAATACGAAGACAGTGAGTACAAAACATAGCACACATATTTGTAGCTTTTATAGTCAATACTCTTGGGTAAAACTGGTCAACCAAACGAGCAGGAGAGTGGTCGCTTGCAACTGGTGCTATCTCTTCACCACGATTGTCAATCAAATCACCAGTTGGAACAGATTGAATTAAAATAGGGTCATTGATTTGTCCAGGGATTATAAGACTAGCATAGTATGGAGATATTCTCATCCTAAAAACTTCAGAAACTCTATGTATGTCTTCGATAAGTTTTGCAGGAAGGTCTATAATTTCAGCTAATTGTTCAGGAGAAGTAATAGCATGTTTCATCTGACCTCCATAACTATCCCACTCTTCATCACTCATATTTAGTTTCTTTTGTATTTTTCTTCTGTTTTCTTTTATTTGGTCATCTAAATCAAATCCACTTGGTGCATCTTTTTTATGATTGTTAAGATAATCTTGAACTCTAGCATTAGCTTGAGCTACGATAGGTAGAGCAGAGTATACACGTCCACCAACACTTACAGCATGCTCATCTGTATTTTTATGTTTTATTGCCATCAAGTGAAGCTCATCTTTGTCTATACCTATCTCATTTGGACTTACTCCATAGTTCTCTTTGATACTTTTTAGCTTATCAAAAAGCTGAACCATAGGGTTTGTTAGCTTATTTGAAGTTTTACTTATTTCTAACCACTCTTTAACTTCATCTATCTCTTTTTGAGGCACTTCATTTTTTTGGTTTGAATTTTCATAAAGAAGTTCAAATAACTTTACATCGAATTTATCCATTTTGCTTAAATCTACATTTACTACATCACATTCCATTTTTTTATCCTTTATTTACATAATACGGGCAACTATAACAGCGCTCTTCTAAGGTAAAATTCTCATCAACATAACTTTTTACAGTATAATTAATCATGCGTCTACCCATCTCAATTCCATCTTCTACATCTTTATAGCTTTTGCCAGTGGCAATTACTCGACCCAAAAATGAGCCTTCATTTACAAAAAAATCTTGTCCTATATGTTCAAGTATCATGAACTCCTTACTTATTTTGTTTTTTGCGACACTTTGAAACATCTCTATCTCTCCACGTTGTTGTGGAAGATAGCTATGAGTTGTCAGTTTATTATCTATCTTATAGTTATAAGTTCCCCAAAATATATCAGTTTTAAAGAAGTCAGGTTCTCTCATTCTTGGAGGTCGTCTACTCTCAGTAACTGCATAAAATTCTATTTCAGGAAGGTTTGGAGCACCTAGAGGAAGTTGAGTTTTTAGTGCACAACAAAACTCCATAGTAGTTCCTTGTTTTCTTGGATTTGTCTCTATGAAAAAGACTTTATCATTATTTGTTACAATATAATCACATCCAAAAATCCCTCTATAGCCAAGCTCAGCCATTTTTTTACCTACCAATCTTGTTTGCCTTATAGTTTCTTCTTGTACTTTTTTTGACATTCTAGAAGGAAATGTTGAACCTTTAAATCTTGTACCATTTATTCTTTGGTCAGCAACACCAGCTATATAAATTTCATTTTCATTTATAACAACTCCTAAAGTTGTTGGATCACAAATATGAGATATAAACTCTGTTACTAAAAAAACACTATTAACATTGTTAGAAAACTTTTTTTCTATATCTTCTAAATTATAAGCAATAATGCTATTTGCTCCAGCAGCACTCTGTTCGAGTGATATAAATAGTGGATTCCCAGTTCTTTGCATTAACTTTTGTGAACTCTTCATTAATTCCTCAAAGCCATGTGATACACTGTAGTTTGCCATTGGTACAATATCTGAAAAGATTTCATATAGAGAGATTTTATTGTTTAACTCTTTAACTATATCACTCTTTGGACCTATAAGAACAACACCATCTTTTTTATCTAATGTCATAAATGGGCTAGATTCAAACATATATATAAAAAGTTCATCTTGATTTTCTAATATTGTATCTATTACAGAATGTACATATGAATTATTTGATATTTCACTTATAAAGTCATCATGTTTTTTCCGTCTGTTTTGTTTCTCTTTAAGTTCATTTAGTATGATAAGGTTATCATAATTATATTGCTCAAAAACATCAGGAGCAATTGTTATAAACTCAATTTTTTCTTTAGGAATTCCCCATATTTTTGCAAGAGCTTCTTTAAAAAAATATCCAATTCCATAGGCTTTTAGCTCACTAATGAATAGAAAATACATAGTGTGTTTATCATATTCAAAGTTTGTAAACCTTACATCAGTTTCTTTCATCTTACTTCCCTTAAAAGGATAATTTTTGTTCCAGTTTCAAAGTAATGTTCACGTATAACATCTTCAATTCTTTTTTTATCCCTTGATTTAATCGCATCTACTATTTTTTGATGTCTTAATTTAACCTCTTTCTGAGAGTACATTTTTGTCCAGTTTTTATAGAAAAGAAGTTGTGATTTTTTATTGATTTTTTCAAGAGTATCTAGTAAAACACTGTTTTTTGCATACTTTAGAGTTAGTTTGTGAAACATTTCACCAGCTTTTACCACTTTTTTTCTATCACTTTTTGTATCACTCATTTGCTCTACATGTAAAGAGAGTTGATTTATATCTTGCTGTGAGGCATGAAGTGCAAGTTCAGTTGCTAAAAAACCTTCTATTATCCCTTTTGTTTCATATGTATCATATATATCTTTTGAAGTTATCTCTTTTACAAATACACCTTTTCTAGCGATTTGCTCTAATACCCCAAGTGAAACAAGCTCTAAAAGTGCTTCACGTACAGGAGCTCTACTAACACCAAGTTTTTCTGAAAGATATATCTCTTTAACTTGACTTCCTTGTATATATTCTTCATTGATAATTGCACTATATATATGCTCGATAATTTTATCTTTTAAAGGTTCTTTGGGGCTATTATTCATTATTATGAAATCCTTGTCGACAATTTATTGTTTATTGTCGACAATTTTAACTGAAAATAGTTTAATCTATATTTAAATAAGTAAATTAGAAACAAAATATTGTCTTATTTTTTGTTTCATGCTTTTTCGTTTCATTATGTAACATATTAGAAGAATTTGTACTTTTTTTGAAACTATTTTGAAACCAATAAGGTGAAACACGTTAAATTGCTAATAGAAATTTATTTTAAAAGGAGTTTATATGACTAAGAAACTAGCAACTATTGCTTTAGCAGGTGCTATGAGTTTGCCATTAATGGCTACAGATTTCGTTACTATCGGTACAGGTGGTGTTACAGGTGTTTATTATCCACTAGGTGGATCAATTTGTCGTTTAGTAAACAAAGGTAAGAAAGAGCATGGTGTAAGATGTTCTGTTGAGTCTACTGGTGGTTCTGTTTATAACATTAACACTATTAGAGCTGGAGAGCTTGATATGGGTGTTGCTCAATCAGATTGGCAATATCATGCATATAAAGGTGATAGCAAGTTTGAATCAAAAGGACCATTTAAAGAGTTAAGAGCAATCTTCTCAATTCATGGTGAGCCATTTACTGTTGTAGCTCGTGCTGATAGTGGTATCAAAAAATTTGCTGACTTAAAAGGTAAAAGAGTAAATATAGGAAACCCAGGTGCAGGAAGTCGTGGTACTATGGAAATAGCTATGAAAGCTGAAGGATGGGATAAATCAGTATTTAAAGTAGCTGGTGAGCTTAAAGCAAGTGAGCAAGCAAAAGCATTATGTGATAACAAAATAGATGCTATGGTTTATGTTGTTGGACATCCAAGTGGAGCTATAAAAGAAGCTACAACTACTTGTGACAGTGTTATAGTTGATGTTAGTGATTCTAAGATAGCAAAACTAGTTGCTGATACTCCATACTATAAGTTTACAACTATTCCTGGTGGAATGTATAGAGGAAACCCAGATGACGTTAAGACATTTGGTGTTGCTGCAACTTTCGTAACTTCTTCAAAAGTTCCTGAGAAAGTAATTTATGCTGTTGTTAAATCAGTTTTCGAAAACTTTGATGCTTTCAAAAAACTTCACCCAGCATTTTCTACTTTAAAGAAAGAAGAGATGATCAAAGATGGTCTTTCAGCTCCACTTCATAGAGGTGCTATCAAGTACTATAAAGAAGCAGGTTTAATGTAAGCTAATAGCTTATTTACTGTAAGGGAGAGGATACAATCCTCCCCCTTCTAAAATATATTTTTAAACTTCTATACTCATAGCAATTTACAAATATATTTATATAAGGAGAATCTGTGAGTAACAAAGAAGAGGTTGGGCTCTCTACCCAAGAAGTACTCGAAGCAGAAACCGGAGGTCGTGCACCTTCAAACAAATATTTAGCCAATTTTATAATCTATTTGGCTCTAGTTTGGTCACTGTTTCAACTATACATCTCATCACCATTAGTTTTAGAATTTACACCGTGGATGAATGAAGATGTTGTAAAGAGAATACACTTGATGTTTGCTGGTTTTTTAGCATATCTGAGCTATCTTCCACGAAAGTCTTCACCTAAGACTTATGTACCTATTACTGATTGGGTAATGGGCTTTTTATTGTTGACATCTATTGGCTATATTATATATGCTCAAGTATGGGATTCGTTGGCATTTGAGATGAGATTGGGAACTCCAAGTCAATTGGATCTTTACCTTAGTATTATTGGTTTAGTGCTTTTACTTGAAGCTACTAGAAGAACTTTAGGGCCACCACTTATGGTAGTTGCAACTTTGGCTTTAACTTATGCTTATTTTGGTTTAGGCGATTACGGTGGAGCCTCGATAAATAAAATAGTTTCTCATATGTGGATTACTACTGAAGGAACATTTGGTGTTGCTATTGGTGTAAGTGCTAGTATGGTTTTCTTATTTGTACTTTTTGGTGCATTACTTGAACAAGCTGGAGCGGGTAACTACTTTATACGTATTGCCTTTGCATTGATGGGACACTTTCGTGGTGGTCCTGCAAAAGCAGCAGTTGTAAGTTCAGCTATGACAGGTATGATTTCTGGTTCATCTATTGCAAACGTTGTTACAACAGGAACATTTACAATTCCTCTTATGAAAAAAGTTGGTTTTTCAAAAGAGAAAGCAGGAGCAATTGAGTGTGCCTCATCAGTGAATGGTCAGCTTACGCCTCCTATTATGGGAGCAGCAGCTTTCTTGATGGTTGAGTATGTTGGTATCCCTTTTGTTGAGATTATCAAACACGCATTTTTACCTGCGATGATAGCATATATCGCACTTGTCTATATGGTTCACTTAGAAGCTTGTAAAGCAGGTATGCAAGGGCTTCCAAGAAAACATAAGATGACAAAAAAAGCTAAGATGATTGGCGTAGTAAGTGTTGTTTTAGTTATTAGTTTTTTAACTTGGCTTTTACCTCCTATTATAGGATTTATTAAACAGACTTTTCCAGATAATGCTTTTAGTGTTATTTTAGTTATTTTAGCGGTTATGTATGTTGCGCTTTTATATGTTGCATCAAAAGTACCAGATTTAGAAACTACAGATATAGAAGAACTTCCAGAAGTTGGACCAACTGCTAGAGCTGGTTTACACTATATACTACCAGTTATAGTTCTTGTTTGGTTGTTGACAGTTGAGAGATATTCTCCTGAACTTTCAGCGTATTGGGCTTCTATGTTTATGATGTTTATTGTTGTAACTCAAAAACCATTAATGGACTTTTTTAGAAAAAAAGCTGATATTTTTGCTCGTGTAAAAGATGGTTTTAAAGATTTGGAAGCTGGTCTAATAAATGGTGCAAAAAATATGATTGGTATTGGTGTAGCAACTGCTGTTGCTGGTATCATCGTTGGAACTGTAACATTAACTGGAATTGGACAAGTTATTATAAGTGTTGTTGAAGATGTGAGTGGTGGAAATATTTTCATTATTCTTATTCTTACTGCTTTGATTAGTTTGGTTCTTGGTATGGGTCTTCCTACTACTGCAAACTATATTGTTGTTTCGTCTTTAATGGCACCAGTTATTGTTAGCCTTGGTGCTGCAAATGGAATTGCAATTCCATTGATAGCTGCACACATGTTTGTATTTTACTTTGGTATATTGGCTGATGATACACCTCCTGTTGGGCTAGCCGCCTTTGCTGCTGCCGCCATATCTGGAGGAGATCCAATAAAAACTGGTATACAAGGTTTTATTTACGATATTCGTACAGGACTTTTACCATTTATGTTTATATTTAATACACAACTTCTTATGATTGGTATTGATAATACTTTTGAATTTATTTTGGTTGTTGTAACTGCGATAGCAGGTATGCTTCTTTTTGCAGCTGCAACTCAAGGTTACTGGTTAGCTAGAAATAAATGGTGGGAGACAATTTTACTTCTTCTATTTACATTCTTGTTATTTAGACCAGGCTATATTTACGATAAAATTCAAGAGCCATATAAAAATATTCCTGGAAAAGAGATTTTTAAAGTTGCTGATAAGATGAAAGCTGGTGAAAGACTAGAGTTTGTTGTATCTGGAGAGACTATAGAAGGAATTCAGAGAAAGTATACTTTTGCACTACCTCTTGCAGAAGGTAAAACAGGAAAAGCTAGAATTAACGAAACAGGTTTCCAACTTGATGATATGTTTGGACCTATGGAAGTTGCTATGATGCTTCCAGGACATAACAAACAAGTAGCTGCGATGAAACAAGCTGGAGTTGATAGCGGATGGGTAATAGACTCTGTTCGTGTACCAAATGAGAGATTACCTAAACAGATAATCTTGATACCAGTATTTATTATCGTCTTTTTACTTGGTTGGAATCAAATAAAAAGAAGAAAAAGAATGGAGCTTGAAGAAGCAAACTAGATAAAAGTTTCTCCCCACTTGGGGAGAAACTAACTTACACTACTTTTAGAAATTATATTACATAATTCGAGTTTAAGTCCTTTTTTAGTATAATCCGCCTAATTAACTACTATAGGGGTCAAATATGAGGGGCTATAAAGTCTTTACGGGTACTGCCAATCCAGAGTTTTCAAAAAAAGTTGCAAAATATCTTTCACTTCCACTTTCAGAAGCTACAATAAAGCGTTTTAGTGATGGAGAAATTAGTGTTCAAATTAGTGAGAGTGTAAGAGGAAAAGATGTATTTATCATTCAACCTACATGTGCTCCTGCTAATGTAAATCTTATGGAGCTTCTTATACTTACAGATGCCCTAAGACGTAGTTCGGCTAGTTCTATAACTGCTATTATACCTTATTTTGGTTATGCTAGACAAGATAGAAAAGCAGCTCCAAGAGTTCCAATTACAGCAAAACTAGTTGCAAATATGATGGAAACAGCTGGAATTGATAGAGTAGTTACAATAGACCTACATGCTGGACAAATTCAAGGTTTCTTTGATATACCAGTTGATAATTTATATGGTTCTATTATTTTTCATGATTATATTAAAAACAAAGGCCTTAAGAACCCTATTATTGCTAGTCCAGATATTGGTGGTGTTGCTCGTGCTAGAAGTTTTGCAAAAAAGCTTGGCGTGGAGATGGTTATCGTTGACAAAAGAAGAGAAAAAGCCAATGAATCAGAAGTCATGAATATAATTGGTGATGTAAATGGTAAAGATGTTATTTTAGTTGATGATATGATAGACACTGCAGGAACGATTGTAAAAGCTGCAAAAGTTTTAAAAGCAAGAGGAGCAACAAGTGTTATGGCATGTTGTACTCACCCAGTTCTTAGTGGTCCTGCTTATGAGAGAATTAAAGAAGGGGAATTAGATGAGCTTTTAGTTTCTGATTCTATTCCTTTGAAAGAAGAGTGTGAAAAGATAAAAGTTCTAAGTATTGCTTCAACATTTGCAGAAGTAATTAGAAGAGTTTATCATAACGAGAGCGTAAATGGATTGTTTATTTAATGGCTCAAAGTAGAATTAGAAACTTTTCAATAATAGCTCATATTGATCATGGTAAGAGTACCTTGGCAGATAGACTCATTCAAGAGTGTGGTGCAGTATCAGAGCGAGAGATGGGCACACAAATGATGGATACCATGGATATAGAAAAAGAGCGTGGTATTACTATAAAAGCACAAAGTGTAAGGCTTACTTATGTAAAAGATGGGCAACCTTATATACTAAATCTCATAGACACACCAGGTCATGTAGATTTTTCTTATGAAGTATCTCGTTCTCTTGCTTCAAGTGATGGAGCACTATTAATTGTTGATGCTTCTCAAGGTGTAGAGGCTCAAACTATTGCAAATGTATATATTGCATTAGAAAATGATTTAACATTAATTCCAGTTTTAAATAAGATAGATCTTCCTGCTGCTGATCCTGAAAAAGTAAAAGATGAGATAGAACATACTATAGGACTAGATTGTAGTGAAGCTATAAATGTCAGCGCAAAAAGTGGGATTGGTATAAAAGAACTTTTAGATAATATAGTCGATACTATCCCCGCTCCAAAGGGTGATGAAGAGGCTCCTACTAAAGCTATTATTTATGATAGCTGGTTTGATAACTACCTTGGAGCATTAGCTCTTGTAAGAGTTTATGATGGAGAGATAAAAAAAGGTCAAGAGATTTATGTTATGGGAACTAAGAAGAAGCATGAAGTTTTAAATCTTATGTATCCGCATCCTCTTGCACTTGAAAAAACAAAAGTGATAAAAACTGGTGAAGTTGGTATTGTTGTTCTTGGTTTAAAAAACATAGGTGATGTTCAAGTAGGTGATACAATTACTGACAATAAAAACAAGACTGAAAAGGCAATAGATGGTTTTGAAGAGATTAAGTCATTTGTATTTGCAGGAATTTATCCAATAGAGACAGATAAATTTGAAGATTTACGTGATGCACTAGATAAGCTAAAACTAAATGATGCTAGTATAAGTTATGAGCCTGAAACGTCAGTTGCTCTTGGTTTTGGTTTTCGTGTAGGATTTTTAGGGCTTCTTCATATGGAGGTTGTAAAAGAGAGATTGGAAAGAGAGTTTAATCTTGATTTGATAGCAACTGCTCCAACTGTAACTTATAGAGTTGAGCGTACAGATGGAAAAGTTATTCAGATTCAAAATCCAGCACAGTTACCACCAGTAAATGAGATTGAAAATATACAAGAGCCTTATGTTAGAGCGACAATCCTTACTCCCACTGAATTTTTAGGAAATATTATAACTTTGCTTAACAATAAAAGAGGAATTCAAGAGAAGATGGACTACTTGAGTCCTGAGAGAGTTCTTTTGGAGTATGCTCTTCCTATGAATGAGATAGTAATGGATTTTTATGATAAGTTAAAATCTGTTAGTAAAGGTTATGCAAGTTTTGATTATGACCAGATTGGTTATCGTGAAGGTGATTTGGTTAAGCTTGATGTTTTAGTTGCGGGAGAAGTAGTAGATGCCCTTTCAATTATCGTCCCAAGAGTAAATGCAACAAGTCGTGGACGTGATTTTGTAAAAGCTATGAAAGAGATAGTTCCACGTCAACTTTTTGAAGTAGCTATTCAAGCAAGTATAGGAAACAAAGTTATAGCTCGTGAAACTGTAAAATCTATGGGAAAAAATGTTACTGCTAAGTGTTATGGTGGTGATATAACAAGAAAAAGAAAACTACTAGAAAAACAAAAAGCTGGTAAAAAGAGAATGAAATCTATAGGAAAAGTTCAACTTCCTCA
>CAZBPU010000013.1:0-24819 GCA_964493845.1 uncultured Sulfurospirillum sp. | reverse complement strand
ACTGTTGTCGAGAACTTTTTTATTTTACTCTCTTCTTTAACTTGAACAAGTCCAAGTCAAATTTATCTCACTAAGGCTTCGACTGTTGTCGAGAATCTATGAAATATTTTACTTTTCTAAATATATATTTAAATTGCTTTTAAAATATGCTCTACCATTTGAGTTTTTAGTCTATCTAGTGAAAAACTAACTTCTACACCCAAATCATCTAGCTGGATTTTAATACCAGGATAATCACTCACCTGTGCTTTTAACTTAATATTTGAACTAAATTTTTTACTAAAATTCTCTTCCAATTTAGTAATTTGCTCTTTGCCAATTTTAAAGTTACTTATAACTTCACCCTCATAAGAGTTACTCTTTAGTGAAATTTGGTACTTTAACTCTTTTGCAATTGTAGGAATCAAACTCAAACGGTCATTTGTTGCCAACAACTTTAAAAAATTTAAAGTTTTTCCTTCACTTTTATCTAACAAAGATAAAATAAATTCCTCTTTCTTCTCATTACTTAAATCTGGAGAGTGTATTATGTTATTAAATTTTGTAGAACTAAATGCACTTGAAATTTCATTAATTGATTTTTCAATTGAATTTATCTCAGAGTCACTACAACTCTTCATTAAAGCATTAACATACTTTTTTGCAATAATTCCCTTCATTATGCTACCTTTTTCATAACTATCTGCACTAACTCTTCTTTATCTATAGATATTGAGTCTTGTTTAAACATTTCATCTAAAACACCTACAACAACATCACGTGTCATTCTACGTCTTTCGATAATAGTTTTTTCTTTAAACCCTTTTTCTAAGTTTTCAAGTTCAGCATCAGTATCACTAACTACTTTTGAAGAGAGAAGTTGTGCCTCTTTTTTTGCAGTTTCTATTAAAACTAAAGCACTTGCTTTTGCTTCTTCCACTTGTGCTTGTGCATTTTGTTTTGCTGATATTGACTCTTTTACTTTAACTTGTATAGAGTTTAATCTATCAGCTATTCCTGATATTCTTCCTTTATAAGCATTCTTAATAAGATCTGCTAAAAGATAGTATAAAATAGATGCAAATATGATGAAGTTTATTGCTCTAGGAACTATATCTGTTGAGCCTTGCTCACCGCCGCCGCTATTTGCCAACAATAGTGCTGGTGCTAAAAGAATTAGTATATATCTCAATTTCATCCAGACCTCCTATATATTGCCAAGTTTTTGTTTGATGCTATCTCTAAAAAGAGGTATACTAGCACTCAAACTTGCTTGAAATTCTGTTTTTTCCGCTTCTAATTCTTTCAAAAACGAAGTGTACTCTTCATCAAGTTCACTCTGCTTCTGCTCTACCTTTTTAGCGGCAATCTCTTTAGCCTCACTTAAAGCTGCTTCTCTAATTTTTCCTGCTTGAGCTTTCGCCTCAAGAATAATCTGATCAGCTTCTTTGTAGTAGACCTCAACATCACTGGTATTTTTGCCTGCGTTTTCCAAATCACGCTTAATTGAGTCATTTCTATTATCAATGAACTCCAAAAGCGGTTTGTAAAGTATCTTGTTGAGAAGTATCAACAAGGTAAAAAACACAACCCCAGTTACCAGCAAAAGTATTGGGCTAATGTCCAACATGTTTTTGCTCCTTTTACTAGACTCTTAACTGACAAATTTAATTATGTCCAATAAATAGACATAACTAAAATTGTGCGGATTTTAACATAATTAACTAAAATTATTTATTAAATGCGAGATTTTATTTAATCTTTTCTAAAAATTGCTCGATTGATTCGCTATTTTCAAATTCAATTGTGATAGAGTGAGCTTTTGTTTTTGTCTTTAAACCAAAGCTACTTAGCTTTTTTTCTAGTGATGTGAACTCAAAATTGTCATTAAGAGGTATTTTCTTTTGATTGTCACTTTTTTGTTCGCTTGATTTTACTTTTTTTACCAATTGTTCTGTTTCTCTAACACTAAGTTTTTGTCCTAAGATAGTATTTACAACTGTTTGTTCATCTTGTTCTTCAAGACCAACTATTACTTTTGCATGACCTTGAGAAATCTTTCCTTCTACAACTAGATTTTTAGTTTTTTCTGTAAGAGAGAGTAGTCTTAAAGTATTTGTTATTTGTGTACGACTCTTTTTAATAATCTCAGAAAGACCTTCTTGAGTTATATTGTACTCTTCAATAAGTTCTTTGTACGCAATTGCCAATTCTATCGGATTTAAATCTTCTCTTTGAATATTTTCGATAAGAGCAAGTTCTCTTAAGTTTTCTGACTCTATATCAGCTACAATCGCTCGTATAGTTCCTAAACCAGCCTCTTTAGTAGCACGAAACCTTCTCTCACCAGCAAGAAGCATATAATCATTATCTTTTTCAACAACAATAATAGGCTGTAAAAGCCCATGTTTTTTGATAGATTCACTAAGCTCTTTAATAGCTTTTTCATTAAAATATTTTCTTGGTTGATATGGATTAGGAGAAATTCTTCTTACATCAATCTCTCTTACTAAGTCTTGAGAACTTCCCATCTCTTTACTATATGCATCTTCAACATCATCAAAGATAGCACCCAATCCTCTACCTAATGCTTTTTTTGCCATATCCTAACTCGCCAATATTGAATTTGCTAAATTTTGATAAGCTTTTGAACCAGGTGATTGTACATCATAAAGTATAATTGGTTTTCCAAAACTTGGTGATTCTGCTAATTTAATATTTCTTGGAATTACTACAAAATTTGATGTCTCTTCATCTACAAAGAGCTTATTTTTAAAATGTTGTTTCAAATCAGCAAAAACCTGTTTTGATAAGTTATTTTGCGTACTAAACATAGTAGGTAAAAATCCCTTAATCTCTAACTTTGGATTTATCGTTCTTTTTATAAGTTTTACAGTATTTAACAATTGTGCTAAACCTTCTAATGCAAAAAATTCACATTGAATAGGGATAATTACTGAGTTTGCTGCACTAAGAGCATTTATAGTGATACTTCCCAAAGCAGGAGGTGAATCTATAATAATATAATCATACTGATCTTTAATTTCATCAATCTTAGTTTTTAAAATAAGTTCTCTACCTTGTGTCTTTGCATCATAAAACTCTTTTTCAACGCCAACTAATCCTATATTTGATGGTGCAAGATGAAGAGTAGGAAGAGAAGTTTCTAATATCACTTGTGAAAGTTTTTTTCTTCCTATAAGAACATGGTAAATATTGTATTCATAATCATTTCTATGAATTCCTAAACCTGTTGTTGCATTTGATTGAGGGTCAATGTCTATTAACAAAACTCTCTTTTCAGCAACAGCAAGTGATGCAGCAAGGTTAACTGCTGTAGTTGTTTTACCAACTCCACCTTTTTGATTTGCGATAGCTATAATTTCACTCACTTGACCATCTCCTTTTTTAGAAGCAAAGCTTCTAAAAAATTCTTCTCACTAAAGCACAACTCTGTAATTATCTGATTTGTTACTTTTTGAAAAAAATTTTGCCCTTTTAAAATACTCATCTTAAACTGTACACCCTTCTGTTTTCTATTTGTATAGAACCATCTGAAAAAAGCTTAGCATCTGCTAATGATTTTTTTTTACCGTCCAAGTGGAAAGTAAAACCAAGATTATTTTGAAATTCTATCTTATATTTGCTAAAAACATTCTTCCACGAAATTTTTTCTTCCAATTTTTTTATAAAAGTTTCTACCAGTTTTTGAGGTGGTATACTTATATCTAAAGTGGCAAATTGCTCTGGTGCATGGAGTATATTAATACCAATTGAACCTATAATCATACCTTTTACCTTAGTTGTTATAACTCCACCAATTTTAGATTTTTTTATATAAAGATCATTTGGCCATTTTATCCATGTTTTCGAGCCTAACTCATATAAAACTTCTCTCATAATCCATGAAAAATATATAGAAATTGACTCTAATTTCAAATCTTTTGGTAAGTGTTTCTCTTCTACACAAAATGAAAAATATAAGTTTCCTTCATCTCCCTCCCAAGTATTGCCACGACTTCCAACACCCGAACTTTGAAAATCAACACCAACAGCTAAAGGAGGCACTATTGTTCCATTTTTTATATTTTCAATAATATATTTATGTGTAGAAGGAAGATGTTTAAACCAAAGAACTTCCAACTTCTAACCTTTTACCTCTTACATAATCAATAACATTCATCTGTTTTTTTGAACTAGGTTGAACACTTTTTATTCTCAACGCACCCTCTTTACATGTAACAACTATACTATTGGTTTCAATTGCTATTATAGTATTTGGCTTACCTATTCCTTTAATTAATTCTATATCTTTTAATTTTAAACCTGAATCAACAAATAGCCCTGGCCAAGGGTCATAAGCTCTAAATTTTGTATATATTTCTCTTGCACTCTGATTTGAAAATGAAATTAATCCATCTTGTTTTTTTATTTTTTTGGCATAAGAAGTATCTGAACTATTTTGTTTTAGTGGCTCAATATTATGAAAATTATTTAATGTTTTTATAGTTAATTTAGCTGCCATATTTGAAAGTTTTTCAAAAAGCTTATCTACTTTTATTTCTTCATCAAGCTTAAAGTAAGAAAAACCCAAAATATCTCCTGTGTCAAGGCCTTCTTCCATAAGCATTGAAGTAACTCCTGCAAACTTATCTTCATTTAATAATGAAGACTGAATTGGACTTGCACCCCTATATTGAGGGAGAAGTGATGCATGTAGATTTATACAAGGAGCAATATCTAGTATATTTTTAGGCAATATTTGCCCATAAGCAGCCACAACTATAAAATCTGGCTTAAAAGAATTTATATACTCATAAGCATCTTCAGTCTTAAGTGTATTTGGCTGATAAATCTCTATATTTAAAGAATTTTCTAAAATATATGCTTTTGTATGAGGAGGTGTTAAAACCTGTTTTCTTCCTACAGGTTTATCTGGCTGAGTAACAAGCAACGGTACTTCTATATCATTAAATTCTACTAAACCTTTTAAAATATTTGTTGCATAATCTGGTGTTCCCATAAATACTATACGCCTCATTAGTTTTCCTTATGTACAAAGAGCGTTCCACCCTTATGAACACCATCAAGCATATAACTCTTAGCATCACTCAAATCAAATCCACTACACATAAACATAGACTGTTTTCTCTTTAAAAGAAAATCTGCAGATTTTAGTTTTGTAACTATTCCACCTGTTGCAAATTCACTTCCTGCATTTAATGGAAGTTCTAGCTCATCTTTATCAATAGTATTTACAATCTTTTTTATAACTGCATCATTATATTTTCTTGGGTCTTTATCATAATATCCATCTATATCTGAAAGTATAATAAGTAAATCTGCTTCAAAATAATGTGCAACATGAGCTGAAAGTTGATCATTATCTCCAAAAACAAGCTCTTCAATCGCTGTTGCATCATTCTCATTTATAATAGGTAGTACATTATGTTGTATTAAAGTATCAACAGCACTTTTTGCATTTTTAGTTCTTTTCCTTGAGTCAAAATCATCCGCAGTTAGAAGAATTTGTGCAGCAATTTTATCAAACTTTGCTAATTTTTTATTATACAACTCAATCAAATGGGGCTGTCCTACAGCAGCTATAGCTTGCCTATTGGGAAGTGATTTTTTATCTAATTTTAATTTAGAATATCCAGCAGCAACGGCAGCTGAACTAACTAAGATAACTTCATGATTATCCATAAGTTGTACTAAAAATTGAACTAAATTTAGCATTCTCGTTTTTTCAATACGATTTTGTTCACTTAAAACGTGACTTCCTACCTTTATAACAACCCTCATTTTTATTCCTCTATTAGACTTTTTGTATAACCCTTTACAGTCTATTTTTTTCTCGTTTCATTTACAGCACCTAATAGTGCATATTTTATAGCTTCTAAGTTTTTTCTAGAAATTGATGAAAATGGAATTACAAAATATGGTTTTGAATTATCATATCCATCATAACTTTGCGTATCTTGACAATATGCTGGTATATCATCTTCAAAGCCAAAGTGTTTTCCATTTTTATTTGGCTCTAATCCAAGCATTTTTATAAACTCTTTTGATTTTTCTGCAACTTCTTCCTCTGTTAGAGCATCACTTCTAGTAAGTGCTATTGCATAAGAGTTATGTGAAAGATTTTCAGAGAAGTTTTTAACCTCTTTAGCTAAAGTTTTATACTGCTCTTCAAGCTCTCTATAGTTAGCAATATCTATCATAAAAAGTAAAAATTTAGTTCTTTCTATATGCTTTAAAAAATCAAGTCCTAGTCCTTTTCCATCACTAGCTCCCTCAATAATCCCTGGTATATCTGCCATTACATAAGATTGAAAGTTATCAGTCTCTACAACTCCTAACTTAGGAGTTAAAGTTGTAAACTCATAGTTTGCTATTTCAGGCTCTGCATTTGATAAAACTGAAATAAGAGTTGATTTTCCTACATTAGGAAAACCTACAAGCCCAACATCAGCAATAAGTTTTAACTCTAATCTTACATCTCTACTTTCACCATTTATCCCTGGTTGAGCATAAGAAGGTCTTTGATTTGTTGGTCCTTTAAAGTGAACATTTCCAAGCCCACCTTTTCCACCTTCAATAAAAAGTATTTTATCTCCGTCATTAACCAAATCAAGTAATATTTCTCCTGTTTCACCATCCAGAACTTGAGTTCCTGGAGGTACTACAACTTCAAGAGATTCTCCATACTTTCCATAACATTTTCTTGCCATTCCTGGTTGTCCATTTTTAGCTTTTAAGTTTCCTGAGCCTCTAAAGTGAGATAAAGTATGTGTATTTTTATCTACTCTAAAAAATACATTTCCACCTTTTCCACCATCTCCACCATCAGGACCACCCATAATAACATGCTTTTCACGTCTAAATGATACAGCACCTGCACCACCATTACCTGCTTTTAAATTCAGTTGTACATTATCTACGAACATTTTATCTCTCCTTTTTTAGGAAATACCTTCCTAAAAAATTTCTCTCACTAAAGATACCACTTTGTGGAGAATACATTTTAGCTTGGAAATTTTGTTTTATTTTAAATTATTTATAATATCTACATGTAGAGATCATAACTAATCTCATTGAAGGGGTTAGGCGGATTTAATCCGCCTAATAATTATGCGGGAATAACAGAAACTTTGTTTCTTTTTTTGTCTTTACGTTTAAATTCAACATGTCCATCTACTAGAGCATAGATAGTATGATCTGTTCCGATTCCAACATTGTCACCAACATGAACTTTTGTTCCACGTTGTCTGATTATGATGTTACCTGCAACTACAAATTCACCACCGAATTTTTTAACGCCTAGTCTACGACCAGCTGAATCTCTATTATTCTGAGTACTACCTTGACCTTTCTTATGTGCCATTAGTTTTTCCTTTTCTATAAAATTCTTCTTCTCAAGAAGCAAAGCTTCTTAAAAATTCATCTCACTAAAGCTACAGCTTGCTGAGAAAACTATTTTGGTTCTATGCTTTTATGCTTAAAACTCTAACTTTAGTATACTGTCTTCTAAAACCACGCTTAACTTTAGAATCTTTTCTTCTACGCTTTTTAAAGATAATTACTTTCTTGTCTTTACCGTCAGTTATAACTTCTAGTTCAACTTTTGCACCATCCACGAATGGAGCTCCCACTTTAAGTTCGTCGCCTTTAACAGCTAAAACTTCAGTCACCTCGATTTTCTCTTTTGGCTGAGCGTCAAACTTGTCGAGATCTAAGATATCGCCTTCTTGAACTTTATACTGCTTCCCGCCATTTTTAATGATTGCATACATCTGTATGTCCTTTTCTGAAGAGTTTTTTCTAATTAAGACGTGGATTATATCTGAAAATTCTTTAAGTTAAGGTTAAAACTATACATATCCTTAACCCCTAATATACTATTTTGAAGATATTACTTCATAGATTTCTTTTACTTCAGGTATGTTATCGCCTATTTTAATAGCATCTAAAACTCTTTTTTCTGCTTCAGCAAATGAGTTTTCATCTTTTGCATGAATTATAGCTATCGGAGTTTTTTCATCAACTTTTTGTGCTAAATTTATAATATTTTCTAAACCAACACTATGGTCTATCTTGTCTTCTGGACGAATTCTTCCACCTCCAAGACCAACAACACTCATACCTATTGCAATAGCATCCATAGATTCAACAAAACCTTTACTTTGGGCAAAAATTGGTCTAATTATATTAGCTTTTGAAAGATATTTATCATGATTTTCACAAAAATCATTTGGCCCTCCTAACATACTAACCATCTTTGCAAAAACTTCTAAAGCTTTACCACTACTTAAACTATCTTCAAGCATAGTATTTGCTTTTTCTCTACTAGATACAACTCCACTATTTAAAAGTGCTGATATACAAAGTTCCATATTAACTATATGCAATCTTGGATTTTTTCTTCTGTTTTGTAGGTATTCAACTGCCTCTTTAATCTCTATTGCATTTCCTGCGCTATAAGCTAAACATTGATTCATATCTGTTAATATTGCCTCTGTTTTTACTCCTGCATTATTTGCAATCTCTACAATAGATTGTGCTAACTCACGAGATAAGTCATAAGTAGGCATAAACGCTCCACTTCCAACTTTAACGTCCATAACAAGTGTATCAAGCCCTTCTGCTAACTTTTTTGATAAAATTGATGCACTAATCATAGGAACACTCTCAACAGTAGCAGTTACATCTCTAATAGAGTAAATTCTCTTATCAGCTGGAGCTAAAGAACTTGTTTGTCCTATAATGGCAACTC
Source organism: uncultured Sulfurospirillum sp. (assembly GCA_964493845.1). Classification (GTDB taxonomy): domain Bacteria; phylum Campylobacterota; class Campylobacteria; order Campylobacterales; family Sulfurospirillaceae; genus Sulfurospirillum_A. Next base: position 16,064 of record CAZBPU010000013.1, on the reverse strand, counting down.
CACACTCTTTTACAACTTTTTTAAATAACTCATCATTTGGAAAAACATCATAGCCAGGAATTGATTCTAACTTATCTAGTGTCCCACCAGTATGACCTAATCCTCTTCCGCTTATCATTGGAATATAAAGACCACAAACAGCTAACATACTTCCTAACATCAAAGACACAACATCTCCTATGCCTCCTGTTGAATGCTTGTCTACAATTGGTCCATGTAAATTCCAAGATAGTGTATTTCCTGAATTTTTCATAGCAAGTGTAAGATTTGTTTTCTCATCTAAACTCATACCATTAAAAAATACTGCCATTGCAAATGCACTAATGTGCTCATTTGCAACACTACCATCACTAACACCTTTAATAAACTCTTCTATCTCTTCTTTATTTAAAGGTTTATTATCTCTTTTTTTTCTTATAAACTCTTGGGGAATAAACATATATTTTACCTATCAGATTTAAATTATTTTAATACAGTATATCAAGAATTTATCTAAATATTTCTTAAAATTATTAACAATAATTTCATTAAATGTTAATAGCTTTTGTGCTACAATGCGAAAATTTAAAACAAAAAGGGGAAAGAATGAGAGTATGGAAAGCGGGAGTGATTTTAGCAGTAGCCGTTGCTGCATTAAGTGCAAGTGATTTTAAACCAGCAGTAGTATTTGATATGGGTGGTAAATTTGACAAATCATTTAATGAGGGTGTTTATAACGGTATAGAAAAATTCAAAAAAGAGACTGGTATAAACTATAAAAGTTTCGAGGTTACTAATCCTACACAAAGAGAACAAGCAATTAAAAAAATGGCAAAAAGAGGTAGTAATCCTGTTCTTGGTATAGGTTTTGCTCAAGGTCCTGCTATTGAAAAAGTTTCAAAAAAATTCCCTAATACTAAATTTGGTATTATAGATATGGTAGTTAACCAACCAAATGTTCAATCTATAATTTTTAAAGAACATGAAGGCTCATTTATAGTAGGTATGCTTGCGGCTATGGCATCTAAAAGTCAAAAAGTAGGATTTATAGGTGGCATGGATATACCACTAATTAGAAAGTTTCAATGCGGATATGCACAAGGTGCTAAGTATGTAAATCCTAAGATTGAAGTAATTAAAAGTATGACAGGAAGTACTCCTTCTGCATGGAACGACCCAAGTAAGGGTGGAGAACTTGCTAAAGGACAATTTGACCGTGGAGTTGATGTAATCTTTGCAGCAGCTGGTGGTACTGGTATAGGTGTATATCAAGCGGCTAAAGATGCGGGTAAATTAGCTATTGGTGTGGACTCTAACCAAAACTATCTACAACCAGGAACTATGCTAACATCTATGGTTAAAAGAGTAGATATAGCAGCTTATAATCTTTTTAAATCTGTTAAAGATGGTACATTTAAACCAGGTATACAAGCACTAGGACTAAAAGAAAATGGTGTAGACTGGGCACTTGACAAATATAATAAAGATTTAATCACAGACGAAATGAAAAAGGCAGTTGACCAAGCTAAAGCAGATATTATCTCAGGTAAAATCAAAGTTCACGACTATATGTCTGACAATAGCTGTAAATACTAAATATAGCATAAGTTATCTATGTCTACATCATCTATAGCTATTGAGCTAAAGGACATTTCTAAGTCCTTTGGCTCTGTGCAGGCAAATAAAAACGTTAATCTTCAAATCCATAAAGGCACTATTCACGGTATAGTGGGTGAAAATGGTGCTGGTAAATCTACTCTTATGAGTATTCTTTATGGCTTTTATGAAGCCGATAAAGGGAAGATATATGTCAACTCTAAAGAGACTTCCATACGCAACTCTACTGATGCTATTAATGCTGGTATAGGTATGGTGCATCAGCACTTTATGCTAGTAGAAAATTTCACTGTACTTGAAAATATCATTCTTGGAGCTGAAAGTGGTATGATGCTTTCACAAAGTATCTCTAATGCTACAAGTGAAATTAAAAAACTTGAAGAGGATTATGGATTATATGTTGATATAAATGCTCGTATCGATACTATACCTGTTGGACAACAGCAACGAGTAGAAACTATAAAAGCTCTATATAGAGGTGCAAAGATACTAATACTTGATGAGCCTACTGGGGTTTTAACTCCTCAAGAGGCTGATCAACTATTTGATATCTTACGTGCACTTAAAGAACAAGGCACTACTATTATCATAATTACTCACAAACTACGTGAAATTATGAATTTAACTGATAACGTATCTGTTATGAGAGCAGGAGAAATTGTTGCTAATTTAAAAACATCTCAAACAAGTAAAGAAGAACTTGCTGAACTGATGGTAGGTAGAAAAATTCGTATGGAACTTGACAAATCATCTGCCAAATTAGGAGAAACTCTACTTGATGTTAAAAAACTTGGACTTATAGATACTGACGGTGTCAAACGACTTGATAACCTTAACTTCAAAGTAAACTCTGGAGAAATTGTGGGAGTAGCTGGTGTATCTGGAAATGGTCAAAGTGAACTACTTGAAATACTTTGTGGTATACGAAACTGTACCCATGGTGAAGTTAAAATTGCCGATATTACTATAACTCCCAAAAAGCAAACAAATCCTAAAAGTATTAGAAATGCCAGTATCGCTCATGTACCAGAAGATAGGTTAAAACGTGGATTAATACCGCAATTTTCTGCAAATGAATCATCCATATTAGGATATCACAATAGTCTAATATACAATGGTATCATTTTAACTAAAACAAAAGTTATTAGAGACCATTGTATGAATATTATGAAAAATTTTGATGTAAGACCTCAAGACCCTGATATAAAATCAGCAAATTTTTCAGGTGGTAACCAACAAAAACTTATACTAGCACGAGAGATGGATCGCTCTCCTAAAGTACTTCTAGTTGGACAACCTACAAGAGGAGTAGATATAGGTGCTATAGAATTTATACATAAGCAAATTATACAGATGAGAGACAAAGGTAGTGCTGTATTACTAGTCTCGGGAGAGCTTGATGAGCTTATATCACTCTCTGACCGTATTATTGTAATGTTTGACGGTAAAATTGTAGGAGAAGTAGATGCAGACAAAGCAGATGAAAAAACTTTGGGACTTATGATGACAAATTCATATGAACAAAGTAAGGAGAGTATAAATGTCTAAAACATCTAGACCACTACCTGTATGGGCAGATATTTTACTAATACCTCTAATTAATCTAATTATGGCACTCTTAGTCTCTGCTTTAATTATATATCTAGTTGGTGAAAACCCAATTGAAGCACTAAAACTTATGATAGATGGAGCATTTGGAAGTACTGAAGGTATTGGATATACTTTATACTATGCTACCAACTTCATCTTTACGGGACTTGCAGTTGCCATAGCTTTTCATGCTATGCTATTTAACATTGGAGGTGAAGGGCAAGCATATATAGGTGGTCTAGGAGTTGCTGTAGCTCTATTAGCTCTTGATCAATATCTACCATTTTGGTTACTTTTTCCAATAGCAATTATGACTGCTATGCTTTTTGGAGCAGCTTGGGCGGCTATACCTGCTTATCTACAAGCTTATAGAGGTAGTCATATAGTAATAACCACTATTATGTTTAACTTTATCGCTGCTAATCTTATGGTGTATTTACTTGTCAATATATTTATCATGCCAGGTAGTATGACGCCAGAGAGTCGTGTCTTTGCGGAAAATGCATGGATGCCTTCCATGCAAGCAATATTTGCAACAGTAGGGATAGAATTATCTGACTCACCACTTAACCTTAGTTTTATTATTGCTTTAGTTACCTCTTTTATTGTTTGGATATATATCTGGCATACTAAGTGGGGATATGAAATGCGTTCAGTTGGATTTAGTGAACCAGCAGCTTCATACGCCGGTATAAATACAAAAAAAGTTATTATGGTTACAATGCTCATATCTGGAGCACTTGCAGGATTTGCAGGAATCAATGAAATCATGGGTGTTCAACACAAACTTATGCTTGACTTTGTAGCAGGATATGGCTTTACTGGTATTGCTGTAGCACTTATGGGTCGTAATCACCCAGTAGGTATAATTATGGCCAGTATACTATTTGGTGCTCTTTTTCAAGGTGGTGCAGAGCTCTCCTTTGATATGCCTACAATCTCTAAAGAGATGGTATTTGTTATTCAAGGCCTCATTATTCTTTTTAGTGGTGCTTTGGCATATATGAGTAAGCCTTGGATAGAAAAATTATTCTCTTTTTTCTATAAAGATATAAGTAAGAAGGATACATAATATGGAATTTTCACTCAATGACATCCTCTCTATCCTATCTGCTACTGTACGACTATCTACTCCACTAATATTTGCAGCTATGGCTGGAATCTTTTCAGAGAGGTCAGGTGTAGTTGACATCAGTTTAGAAGGAAAATTACTTGCTGGTGCTTTTGCTGCTGCAAGTATGGCCGCAGTAACTGGTTCAGCATGGCTTGGTCTTGGTGCTGCTATACTCACTGGTATGATGCTCAGTCTCGTACATGGATTTGCTTCTATTACACATAAAGGTGATCAAGTTATTAGTGGTGTGGCTATTAACATAGTAGTCGCTGGACTAACCGTGGTACTTGGCATGGCATGGTTTCATAGATCAGGACAAACACCTACACTACCAAGTGATGCCAGATTTATGCCAATACAACTTCCTGGTGTAGATATGCTATCTAATATACCAATTATAGGTGATATCTATTCTAAGCTTATCAGTGGACACAATCTACTTGTCTATATAGCTTTTACTTGTGTTGCTATTACTTACTGGATACTATTTAAAACTAGATTTGGATTGCGACTTAGAGCAGTAGGTGAAAACCCTAAAGCAGTTGATACTGCTGGTATATCTGTTGATTTTCTAAGATACCGTGCTGTACTAATAGGTGGTATACTAACTGGTATAGGAGGCACATATATCTCTATAGCACAAAATGCTTCTTTTATACAAAATATGTCTGCTGGTCAAGGATATATTGCACTAGCGGCAATGATATTTGGTAAATGGAAACCAATCCCAGCTATGTTTTCTTGTTTCTTATTTGGATTTCTAGAGGCACTTTCTATGCGTTTACAAGGTATCTCTATCCCATTTATAGGGCAAGTTCCTGTTCAACTCATACAAGCTGCACCTTATATTTTAACAGTTATATTACTTGCAGGATTTATCGGGCGTGCTACTGCACCAAAAGCTGATGGTATTCCGTATATAAAAGAGAGATAATTTATAAAAAACAGTTATAAATTATCTGGTCCAAATGAGTAGGCAAGAAGTTCTTTAAGATTAAAACTTTTGAGATATCCCTTGTCTACATCACATATATGAATCAGAGTATCTTTATCACAAAATTCTCTGATTCTTTGTCTGCAAGCTCCACAAGGGGTTATAAGCATATCTGATTTTCCTATAACTACTATATCTTTTATAATTTTTCCACCATTTACAATCATATTTCCTATAGCTTGTTCTTCTGCACAACTTCCACTTGGATATGCTGCATTTTCTACATTGCAACCAACATGAATACTATCATGTTCATCAAGTATTGCTGCACCTACATTGAATTTACTATATGGAGCATAGGCATTTTTATATGCTTTTGTTGCTTTTTCTATAAGCTTATTTAATTTTTTTGTCATAGATAGAAGTATATCAAAACTAATCTTTATTTTAAACTATTTTAGACTATACTACAAGAAAAATTATAGGATATTTTATGAAAAACTTATCAAAATATATAGACCACACTCTACTGGCTCAAAATGCAACATTAGAGATGATAAAAAAACTGTGTAAAGAGGCTGATGAACACAATTTTTGTAGTGTCTGTGTAAACTCTTGTTATGTAAAAGATGCTAAAGAGTTTTTAACAAATGATGAAGTAAAAGTTTGTAGTGTAGTTGGATTTCCTCTTGGAGCAATGAATACAAAAGCTAAAGCTTATGAGGCACAAGTTGCTATAGAAGATGGTGCTAGCGAGATAGATATGGTTATAAATGTTGGTTGGGTAAAGTCAAACAGATATGATTTAGTTAAAAATGACATACAAGCACTACGCACAACTTGCAACAATGTTGTTTTAAAAGTTATACTTGAAACAGCACTTTTAGATGAAGACGAGATAAAAAAAGTTTGTGAAATTTCAAAAAAGATAAAAGTTGATTTTGTAAAAACTTCTACAGGTTTTAGTACAAGGGGAGCTAGTTTTGAAGATGTAAAAATCATGAAAAATGTAGTTAAAGATAGTGTACTTATAAAAGCTTCTGGAGGTATAAGAAGCTATGAAAAAGCTAAAGAGATGATTGAAGCTGGAGCAGATAGACTTGGAACTAGCTCAGGAATAGAGATAGTTAATGGTACTAGCTCTAACAAGGATTACTAATGAAAAGAGTAATTTGGTTAGTAATGGACTCTTTTGGCATAGGAAATGCAAGTGATGCGGATAAATTTGGAGATAGTGGCTCAGATACCTTAGGTAATATTGCTAAAAATTATGAGCTTAGTATTCCAAATATGTCTTCTTTAGGTCTTTTAGAAGCTTATAAATTAAACAATAAAAAACCTTTACATGTAAAGGTTTCCCAAAAACCAATAAAAGGCAGTTTTTGGGGCGTTGCGAAAGAGACATCTTTAGGTAAAGATACACTCTCAGGTCACTGGGAAATGGCTGGGGTTGCTATGGATATTGATATGAGATATTTTGAAGAAAAAATTCCAGTTTTTCCCAAAAAGATGATAGAAGAGATACTATCAAAAGCAAAAATTGAAGGTATCTTAGGAAACCGTCATGCAGGAGGAATTGAGATAATTGACTCATTGGGAGAAGAGCATATAAAAACAGGTTTTCCAATTTTTTATACAAGTGCTGATTCTGTGCTACAAATTGCTGCTCATGAAAAATACTTTGGTCTACAAAAGTTATATACTTTATGCGAAATAGCTAGAGAAGTTTCAAATAAATACAATATAGGAAGAGTAATAGCCAGACCATTTGATGGAGAAATTGGAAATTTTGAGAGAACAAAAAATAGAAAAGATTATGCTTTAAGACCAAGTGGCAAATCTATACTTGAAATTGCAAAAGAGAATCAAAAAGAGGTTATAGGAATAGGAAAAATTTACGATATTTTTGGTGGCGCTGGAATTACTAAAAAAACACTTGCTTATAAACTTGAAGGTCTTATGAATGAGACTATAAACCAGATAAGCGAACTTAAAAATGATGGGATTATATATACCAATTTTGTTGATTTTGATATGGAGTGGGGTCATAGAAGAGACACCAAAGGTTATGCAGAAGGTTTAGAATACTTCGATAAAAGACTTATTGAAATTATAAATGCTCTTCAAGAAGATGATTTTTTAATCATCACCGCAGACCATGGTTGTGATCCAACCTTTAAAGGTAGTGACCATACAAGAGAAAATGTTCCTATCTTTGGAATGCTTAAATCTAAAGAGTTAAAAGAGATAGGAGTAAGAGAGACTTTTGCAGATATAGCAAACTCTATTGCTACTCATCTAAACTTGCCAAGTACAAAACTTGGCAAATCATTTTTGTAAACTCAGTTATAAACTCTCTAAGGCTACTTTTATCATATCCCCAAAAGTAGTCTCTCTCTGTTTTGCAGTTGTTTCCTCTTTTGTAACTAGATGGTCAGATATACTCAAGAGACAAGCAGCACTCTTGCCTGTAGCTTTTGCATTGGTAAACAAAGCTGATGATTCCATCTCAACACAACTTGCTTGAGTTGTTTTTACTGTCTCTTCCAATGGACGAATAGAATAAAAAACATCACTTGAGTGAACTCTCTCTTCATATAAATTGATATTTAACTTATCTGCTGAAGCTTTTAGTCTATCGTTTACCTCTTTTGAAGCATATGTTACATGCGTATCTTCACCTATAACCAATCTAGGAAATGCAGTTGAATCACTGTAAGCTTCCGTTGCTAAAACAACATCGTATAGTTTTAAATGCTCACTATATGCTCCACTTGAACCTACTCGTATAATCGTATCAACACCGTAAAATTTAAATAACTCATAAGAGTAAATCCCTATTGATGGTACGCCCATACCAGAGCCACAAATAGAAACTTCTTTGCCCTTATATGTTCCTGTAAACATAAGCATGTTTCTCACACTATTTACCTGCTTTACATTATCTAAAAAATTCTCTGCTATATACTTTGCTCTTAGGGGATCTCCTGGCATAAGTACGATTTTTGCTATCTCACCATTTTTTGCTTCAATATGAGGTGTCATTACTATTTCCTTTTTAACCGAAGTATATTTAAAATATGGTAACATACAAATTAAAAAGAGTTTTAATGAAACTTATTCATGTTGCACTAAAACAAGAAGCAAAACCGATAATAGAGCATTTCAAACTTATATGTAAACAGGTAAAGCCTTATAAGATTTATCAAAAAGATGATATTGTTTTAGTTATATGTGGCATGGGGAAAAAAAATACTCTAAAGATAAAAACTATTTTTGAAAAATATGATATAAAAATGGCTATCAGTATAGGTATCGCTGGATGTAAAGATAGAGATATCCAAATTGGCACTATATTTTGTACAAATCATAAATTAAGATACATGCACTACACAACTTTGACAACTGTTAATGCACCACTAGAGAATAAAGAAAGTTTAAAAACTACTCTTGTAGACATGGAAGCAGAAGTTTTTCTATCTACATGTAAAAAGTTTTTAGATATAAAAGATATATATATTTTAAAAGTAGTTTCAGACTACCTAGATACAACAATACCAAAGAAAGAGTTTGTATGGAAAATTATAGAGAAAAATTTGAAAAACATATCAAAAGTTGTAACTTTACAAAATTAGACAAAAAGTTACAAGATTTTTTAGAAGAGAAAGCTTACTTATACAAGTTCTCATTTCAAGATATTAAACAACTTGTAGATATGCAAACTGATTTAAATATGTGGGAAGAAAAATCTCTAAATGAAATGTGGATAGATAAAGGTGATAAGAAAAAAACTCTCATATATATAAAAAATATATATGAGATGTTAAAACAAAAACCAAAAAGTTATAAAAATTTTGATGTTACAAGTAATAAACGAGACAAATTTAACTTTTTTGAGTATGAAAAAGATACTCTTTCACTTGGTTCTTGTCCTGTAGCAAGTCCCAAAACAAGATGTTGTAATCTTTTAACTCTTGATGCTGTTGAGAGTTGTGGATTTGATTGTTCTTACTGTTCTATACAGTCTTTTTATAATGAAAATAAAATTGGTTTTGATAAAAACTTTGCAAGTAAACTAAAAAATCTTAAGCTAGATCCAGATAAAACCTACCATATAGGAACAGGGCAGAGTTCAGACTCTTTAATGTGGGGAAATAAACATGGAATTTTAGAAGCACTTTTTGAGTTTGCTAAAAAAAATCCAAATGTAATTTTAGAACTAAAAACCAAATCTGACAACATCTCTTATCTACTTGAAAATGAAGTTCCTAAAAATATACTTTGTACTTGGAGTATAAATACTCCTACCATTATCAAAAATGAAGAAAATTTAAGTGCATCACTAGAACAAAGAGTCCAAAGTGCTAGAAAACTAGCAGACAAAGGCGTTTTAGTTGGTTTTCATTTTCACCCTATCGTAGTTTATGAAAACTATCTAGAAGAGTATAAACAGACAGTTAAAATACTAACAGAAAAATTCAAACCTGAAGAAGTTGTACTTGTAAGCCTTGGAACTCTTACGTTTATAAAACCTGTTATAAAAAAACTAAGAAGTCGTGATTTTAAAAGTAAGATTTTACAAATGCCTATGGAAAATGCAAGTGGCAAACAATCTTATCCTTTAGATATAAAAGAGGAGATGTTTAAAGGAGTATATCAAGCTTTTTCTCCTTGGCATAATAAAGTATACTTTTATATGTGTATGGAAGATGAGTCACTATGGAAAAAAGTTTTTGGATACGAATACGCACATAATGATGAAATGGAAAAAGATATGATTAACTCATACTTAAAAAAAGTGAAAAAAGATGACAAATAAAGAGAAACAGATAACTATAAAAAAAGCCTTTTTAAATGCCCTAAAAGGCTTTATATCTATACTCCCAATGATGGTTGCAACAATAGGTCTAGTAGGTCTATTTCAAACTTATGTAACAAGCTCAATGCTTTCAAATTTGTTTGGATATAGTGATGGACTAGATATACTGATAGGAACTTTTACAGGTGCTATCTCTTCTGGAAATGGAGCTATTAGTTTTATTGTTGCACAAGGTTTACAAGACCAAGGTGTATCACTTTATGCTCTAAGTGCTTTTATCTTAGCTTGGGTAACACTAAGTTTTGTTCATATTTTTGCAGAAGCTAGTGTACTAGGGACAAAATTTACTGTGTACAGAAATATTATGACATTTATAACTACTATGATTATATCTTTTTTAACAGTCATAACTTTAAAGTTGTTTATATGAAAAAGTTTGAATTTAAAGGTATGAAATTTTTATTGGCAGTAATAGTTCTTTATATTTTAGTAGCTATATTTGATGCAACAAATTATACTACAAGTTTTAATATATCTATAAAACTATTGTGGAGTCTTGTACCAATATTTACTTTTATAATTATACTAACTGCTGCAATAAACTATCTATTAAAACCTAAACAAATTATGAAACACTTTGGTAAAGATAGTGGTAAAAAAAGTACTTTATATGCCATATTGGGTGGTATTTTGAGTCATGGTCCTATGTATGCATGGTATGGTATGTTAAGTGATATGAAATCTCATGGATTACGAGATGGTCTTATCGTAACATTTATCTATGCAAGAGCTGTTAAACTACCATTGTTACCACTTATGATAGGTGTTTTTGGAATTGCATTTACGATAATAATAAACATATACATCATTATATTTTCTATTATTCAAGGTATTATAATGGATAAATTACTTAGTAAGGAAAGTTCACAATGAAAATAGCACTAGTAACTGGTGTAAGCAGTGGCATTGGTAAAGCAATAGCCGATGAGTTAACTAAAAATGGATACAAAGTATATGGTATAAGTAGAAAAAATGGTGAAATTATATGTGATTTAAGAGATATAAAATCTCTACATGTAAAGATAAAAGAGTTTTTAAAAACAACTGATATAAGCCTACTTGTGAACTGTGCTGGAGTTGGAGTTTTTGCTCCACATGAGGAGATAAGTTTTGAAAAGATTAACGAACTAATTGATGTAAATCTCAAAGCTCCTATCTTGCTTACTAATCTTTGTCTAAGAAGTCTCAAAAAAACAAAAGGTCATATTATAAATATAGCCTCGGTAGAGGCTACTAAGCACTCCAAATTTTCTGCACTTTATACTGCAACTAAAAGTGGTCTTAGAGATTTTTCACTCAGCCTTTTTGAAGAATTACGTCGCTCTGGAGTAAAAGTTACAAGCATTAATCCAGACATGACACAAACTGCTTTTTTTGATAAGCTCAACTTTAAACCATCAAATGAAGAAAATACCCATATGAAACCAAAAGATATTGCTAAAGTTTTAATACAAATAGTAACCTCTCAACTTGTTGTTACAGATATAACAATCCGTTCACAAAAATTAGGGATTGTAAAGAAATAAATTTGTATAATATGATATGAGTAAATTAAGCCACTATTTTTTAATATCTTTAATCTTATTAACTTCTACTTTAACCATAGAATTGCTTTACATGTATAACAAATCTAATTTAAATGTAGAGACAAAAAACAATTTTGTTGATATAGTAGGATTACCTGATTTAGCTCTATCAAACAGTGCTAATTTTGTGCGTCATAGAAGCTATAGTGATACCTTTTCACTTTTTAGTAATGGACCTGAACTTTTAGAGTATTTTCCATCAACATTTACGTACAATTACTATACTAAAAATCCATCAAGGATAGAACGTGAAAATTAATCATTATCTCATAGGTTTTGCGATTAGCTCTCTTATGCGTCGCGGAGCTAAAAGTTTTTTTACTGTTTTTATATTTACAGCTCTTATTTTTCTTCTTGCTTCAATTTTGTTTATTTCAAACTCTATAAAAGAAGAACTTTTTATGACTCTTAAATCTTTACCACAAATTACCGTTCAAAAACTACAAGCTGGACGTCATACAAACATAGATATAAAAAGAGTTAATGAACTTTTAAAACTTGGTGGTGTACAAAGTGCAGTACCAAGGGTATGGGGATACTACTACTTTGAAAGAGCTGGGGTAAACTTCTCTGTTGTTGGAATTGATAGTTTTGATAAGCAATATAAAGAAAGCTTTAAAGATGTTGTAGATAATAATGATTTTGATACTTTAAAAGACGCTATGATTGTTGGAGAAGGAGTTAAAAAAACTCTTAATGAAAACTACTATAAGAAGTTTTTTAATTTTATATTACCAAATGGTGAACTTAAAAAAGTTCAAATTGCCTCAACATTTAAAAGCCAGACTTCATTAGAATCAAATGATATTATCCTTATGCCAAAAAATTTAGTTTTAGAAATTTTTGGTATGAATAAAACAGAAGTAACTGATATAGTCTTAGAAGTTGCAAACCCTGAAGAAATACCAACAATATCTAAAAAGATAAAAAACCTCTATCCTGATAGCAGGGTTATAACAAATAGTGATTTAAGAGTAAGTTACCAAAATATATTTGACTATAAAAGCGGTATGTTTTTGGCTCTTTTTATCGTAAGTGCTTTTACTTTTTTTATGATTGTATATGATAAAGCAAGTGGACTTAGTAGTGAAGAGAAAAGAGAAATAGGAATCCTAAAAGCTCTAGGATGGAAGATAGACGATGTACTAACTGCAAAATTTTATGAAGCCTTTGCTGTCTCTTTTATCTCTTTTTTAGTAGGTATAATCTTATCAATATTTTTTGTATACTCTCTTCAAGCTCCTATACTAAGAGATATTTTTATAGGCTATTCTAGGTTAAAACCTAATTTTGAATTACCTTTTATAGTTGACTTTCAAACACTATTTCTACTGTTTTTTCTAACAATTCCTCTTTATATAGCAGCTATTATTATCCCTTCTTGGAAAATAGCCAGTACAAATGCAGATGAGGTTATGAGATGATAGAGTGCAAAAACTTAACAAAAAAATACAAAAATATGATTGCTTTAAACAGTATAAATATAACTTTTCACAAAGGAGAGTTTGTAGTACTAAAAGGAGCAAGTGGAAGTGGTAAGAGTACACTTTTAGCTCTTATTGCTGGTCTTACTAAACCAACGAACGGTGAAGTTGTTGTAGAAAATAGACAAATATCAAAAATGCCCGATAATTTTGTTTCACTTTATAGACGTGAAAATGTTGGATTCATATTTCAAAAATATAATCTGATTACAACTCTAAATGTATTTGAAAATATCATAACTCCACTTATACCATCTAATCCAAACCATGATGATTTAAATAAAAAAGTGGATGAGCTTTTATTAATGTTCTCTTTAAAAAATAAAAAAACTGAACTTGTAAAAAATCTCTCTGGAGGAGAACAACAAAGAGTTGCAATCTGTCGAGCACTTATAAATAATCCAAGTATTATTATCGCTGATGAGCCAACAGCAAACTTAGATTCAAAACTCTCTTTAGAGTTCATAGAAATTATCAAAAAACTAAAAAATAAAGATAGGACTATCATAGTAGCAACACATGACCCACTATTTTTTGAACTAAATTTTTGTGATAAAGTTGTAAACATGAAAGATGGTAAATGTTCTTAACACCTGAAATAATTGCAATTTATATACTAGATATTATTTTTTTAGTATTTGCCTTTTATGCGTTTATTATAAGTATAAAAATTGTTAGATTTTGGAATATAAATTCAACTAATGAGAGACAATATGGTCTTGAAAAAAAGACTGTCTTAGTCGCAACCATCATAAAATATATCTTTTTTTTAAAGTTACCCCTTTTTATATTTTTTGTTTTTACAAGTGATAAAATTTCTGGTGTCATCACAGGAGCAATGTGTGCAGCTGGAGTTGTAAACTCTGTTAGTTTTGGTTTAGAACTTTTTGTATTTAAAATACTAAATCTTTTTATATTTGGTTTTTGGATAGCTTTACATGCAAAAGATATGAAAGATGAAAAATTACGTTTTACAAAGATGAAATTTTCTCTTTTTATAATTGCTTTTTTTCTTTTAGTAATAGAGATTTTTTATGAAATATCTTTTTTTAACTCTCTTGATATAGATAAAATTGTAAGCTGTTGTGGTACTCTTTTTTCAGTAGCTTCATCATCCTCACTTTCCATTATTTTTAATATATCAAATCAGGTAGTAATTATTATGTTTTATACTGTATTTTTTCTTTTAATAGTTATGTACTTTCTGAAAAAAGAGATTCCTTTTTTAATTATAAATATTACTTTTTTTATTGTTTCAATTTTATCTTTAATTTTGTTCTTTGGCACTTATATATATGAACTACCAACTCATCATTGCCCATTTTGTTTTTTGCAAAAAGAGTATCATTATGTTGGATATCTTCTTTATATTACTCTATTTATAGGTACCTTTAGTGGTATAAGTGGCTCAGTACTAACTATCTTAAAAGCAGAAAAAAACAAAAATTTCTATAAAACTTCATTGATTTTCAATACAATTTATACTGCTATCGTAACAGCTTATCCTATAATATTTTATATTAAAAATGGAGTATGGTTATAAAAAACAAAAAATTTTTTCAACTTCTTCTTTTAGAAATCGTAGCTGTTATAGGAATAGGAACTTACTTTTTTGTAGATAGTGCAGATGTATACAGACTTTTTATGGGCGAGACAGAGTTTTATAAACAATCTAAGACTTGTGACTTACATCTAAACTCATGCAAAGCCAAGATTCCAAAACTTGGTACTTTTGAATTCGATATTGAACCAAAAAATATCCCTCTTATGGAAAAATTAACTTTTACGGTAAAAACTGATACTGATGTCAATGAACTTAACCTACATATATACGCTACAAATATGAATATGGGATATCATACATTTACTCTAAAAAAAATAGCACCAAAAATATATCAAACAACTGGTATACTACCAACTTGTACCGTTGGAGGTATGATTTGGAATGCTGAAGTTGTAAGTGGAAACAAAGGTGGACTTTTTACTTTTAAAACAAAGTAAGCTACTCTCTAAATAGACTAAGTTTTGGACTTATCTCATCAAATTTAAAAATCTTTTTTCCTTTATGGTCAGACATAAAATCTTTTGCATCATCTAACTCTGCAAATGGAATCAATTCATATCCCATAGGGCCATAAGTATCGCTTCCTATCACAAAATATGCTTTTTTACCATCTATAGCATGTTGAGAGTAGTAATCACTTACTTTTATCTCCTTAATACCCTCTTTATGTCCAAAATACCACTTCATCATATCTTTAACACCGTCAAAAGAGTAGTGCTTGTCTTTATAAAAAATTTGCGCTGCCCATCTTGGGTATTTATAAACATACATACCACAAACAGGACATTTTTCATGCTTTCCTACATGTATCTTACGTTTGTTAAAAACTATGCCCCCAACTCTTTTTACATCCCAAAGATATACTGCTGTTGCTTGTAAATACATCTCAGAATCAAGATTACAAATCTCATTAAGCTCTTCTTTTAAATCACCTATCTCAAAATAATCATCCAAATCTATATCTTGAGGACACCTTTTTTTATACAGTTTTTTACCCATTGTATAGTATCGTTTTTTATAAACTTCACTCATTGGATTTTTATCTATATGTAAAGTATCTGGTATATCTACATGTATATAAGTTTTTGTTTTTATATCATATTTTTTTATATCTTTTAGCCCATAGTTTTTTCTATCTTGTAAAAGTGCATATAAAGAAGCATAGACTCTTAAGCTATCATTCGACTTTAGCTTTGCTTGATATGAAGTCGCTAAATGGTCTGAAATTTTTAAACCTGTAACAGGACACCACTGTGAGGCATTTAAAAAAAGTGATAAAAAAGTGATTAAAAATAGTTTTTTCATGATAGTATATTA
>CAZBPU010000012.1:0-27607 GCA_964493845.1 uncultured Sulfurospirillum sp. | reverse complement strand
TCAAAACTAAGTTCTGCTTTTCCATACTCTTGATGACTTGCAGGGATTACACTACCACCAAAATGCTGATTTATAAGCTGCATACCATAACAAATACCAAGAATTGGAAGTCCAAGTTCATAAATCTCTTCTGCTGGATGATAAGCATCTTTTGCATATACTGAAGCTGGTCCACCACTAAGAATAATTCCTTTAGGATTTCTCTTTTTAATATCTTCTATACTCTCACGAAATGGAACTATTTCACAATAAACTCCACTCTCTCTTAATTTTCTTGCTATTAATTGTGTGTATTGTGAGCCAAAATCTAATACTACTATTGGAACGTTTGTTTTCAATATAATTCCTTAATTTTTCGCGAATTATACAGTAGATTGTATAAAAATCTACTGTATAAGCTATGTTATTAATAAAACCCTAAAATCTCAAATTGTACATACCAAACCATTAAAGATAAAATATATCCAATAAGTATAGTCCATGCATATTTAAGATGTGCAGTAAAAGTGTATACTCCTCTGAGTTTACCCATAACGCCAACGCCCGCAGCACTACCAAAACTAATCAAACTTCCACCAATTCCTGCTGTAAGAGTTACTAATAACCATTGATCTATTCCCATAGTCGGATTGGACTTTAAAACCGCACTCATAACAGGTACGTTATCTACTATCGCGGAGAGAAAACCTACTCCAATATTGACTGCTGTTGGTCCAGCAGTTTCATATAGTTTTGCAGCCATATCTAGGTAGCCTAAAAAGTGCAAGCCACCAACAGCAGCTAAAATACCAAAAAAGAAAAGCAATGTATCATGCTCTATTTTGCTAATGAAACCAAATATATTTAACTCTGTATCATCTATTTTTTTCAACTTATAAGAGTATATTTTAAGCAAAGAGAGTCCAAATACCATTCCCCACATAGCTGGTAGATGAAAAAGTTGGTGAGATAAAACTGCAGAAATAATCGTAAATACTCCTAAAAACATTACGACTCTTCCACCATCGTATATCTCCTCTTTTTTCGCTGTTTTTGCATCAAAATGAGGCATACCTTGTGGCACAAACATTGAGAGTAAAAAACCAGTAGCTATCCAGCCTACTATAGAAGATGGGAACAAGTAGAAGAAATCAAAAAATGACCCTTTTTCTGCTGTCCAAGCCATCAGAGTGGTTATGTCTCCAAATGGGCTCCACGCTCCTCCAGCATTTGCTGCTACAACAATATTGATAGCACCTGGAACTAAAAAACTTTTATTATCACGTTCTATAGTTATAAGAACTGTTGAGAGTATAAGAGCTGTAGTCAGGTTATCGGCAATAGGACTAATAAAAAATGCCAGTATACCAGTAAGCCAAAACAGTTTTTTATATGAGTAACCTTTTGAAACTAAATTGTATTTCAAAGTATTGAAAACATTTCTATCAATAAGTGTCTCTATATAAGTCATAGCAACAAGTAAAAAGAAAAATATCTCTGCAATTTCTAATATTAGGGCTTCTACTTCATGATTCAAACCCTCCTTATCAATACCATTAATTGAGTAGTAAACACCTATTAGCATAAATATAAATGTACCAATAAAAAGTGCTGGTTTTGCTTTGTTTATATGATACTTTTCTTCTGCAGCTATCACATAGTACCCAATGACAAAAACAATTAAGGACAAAATCCCAACCCAACTAGTTGTCAAATCAATAGCTCCATCTGACGCCCAAATAGAACTTGCCAATGCAAGTAAAATTCCCAATTTTCTCATTTATTACTCTCCCTTATGTAGTGTGCACCTAAAGATTTTTTACGCCTTAGTGCACTTTGTATTATCTCTCTTGAAGTTAACAAACGAAGTCTAATTAACTTTCCTGTTGGTAATTCTAGCATTTCTTCAACTCTATTCAAAGCTTTTTTCAATTTTTTTTCGTATCTTACTATTCCAGCACTATCCCACATAAGATTTCTAAGCTCATTTTTTAACTCTTTATCTCCCTGTTTGATTAAAGTAATATCATTACAAATAAAATCCTCTTGTTGCTTTGTAGATACAAAAGTTTTCACAATATCAGTAGCAACTCTATTAGAAAAAACTAATCCTTCTAGTAAAGAGTTACTAGCCAATCTATTTGCTCCATGAATCCCAACTGAAGCCACTTCTCCAATAAAATAAATATCTTTTATATTATCTATCTTTGCATTAAAATCAGTCTTTACTCCTCCTATTGCATAATGAAATGCAGGGGATATTGGAATCTTATCCAAAGGTAGGTTGAAACCTAAATCTTTCATATTAAAATATATACTTGGAAATCTTTTTCTAAAATGCTCTGTTTCAAAATCACTCACATCTAAATAAATATTTTTATTAGTTTTTCTTTTATGCTCATATAAAGCTTCAGAAACTACATTTCTAGGGCTAAGTTCTCCTCTTTTATCATAATCAAATAAAAATCTTTTACCATCTTCATCTATGACTTTAGCACCCTCACCTCTTAAAGCTTCACTCAAAAGTTGTTTTCTTACAGCACTACTTTGGACAAAAACAGTTGGATGAAACTGCATCATTTCCATATCTCTCAACTCAATACCATGTTCGCAACATATACCGTGCATATCAGCACTTATAGTTCTAGAATTTGTATGATACTCATAAAGTGAACCTACCCCACCACTTGCTATAACTACTTTTTTTGCATAAATATTAAAAACTTTATCATCATGAAATACTTCAACTCCATAACAAATATCATCTTTTATCAATAAATCAATAACTTGAGTATTATAAAGTATAGGAAACTTTAAAGAGTTCATTAAAAACAGATGAAGCTCACGCCCTGTAGCATCTCCTCCTGCATGTAATATTCTATTTGTGCTATGAGCAGCTTCTTTTGTATAAAGCAAATTACCACTTTCATCTCTATCAAATTTAAAACCCAAATTTATTAAATCTCTTATTGCCTTTGGCCCTTGACTACATAATAACTCAACTGCTGACTTGTTACAGTGCCCTGCACCGGCATTTAGCGTATCTTCTACATGTAAAGAAATATCAGCTTCATTTGGAGCTACAGCAATACCTCCTTGTGCAAAAAAAGTATTACATTCCCAAGCATAATCTTTACTAATAACTAAAACATCTAAATCATCAGGAAGTTGAAGTGCAGTATTTAAACCTGCTACACCAGAACCTACGATAAGTACATCATATGAAGTTTGCAACTACTTAACTTCTGATGTTTGTGTATATTTTGGTGGTCCTTTATAACCACATCCAAGAATACCAAAGCCAATAAATGCTATAATCAGAACATGAAAGATTCTCAAACTATAATTTCTCATCTTAAAAAACATCCTTCTTTAAAAACTCTAGAGCAAGAGGAGTGCTTTGACATACTTATCAAACTTCTTCCTAAATCTCTATCAAATTTTATAAAATTTATATATACAAAAAATAACACTCTTTTCTTCGTTTTAAAACATCCAAGTGCTAAAATGGAATTTAATTATAAGCGCAATTTGATAAAAGATATATTAAAAAAGATAGAAAGTTTTCATCCAAACTGCAAATGTATCAATTTAAAAGAGATAAAAGCCTTTATTACTAACAAGAAAGAGCCTAAAATAGAGCCTTCTAAAGAGGTTACAATTTTTTATAAAGAACGCTCATCTGGAGAGTTTAAAAATGAAATTAAAGATAAAAAGCTTCATGAAATATTTGAAAAAATAAGAGAAGAGATTAAATGCTTGAAAGAGAGCTAAAAAATTTACCCCAAAGTGCAGGAGTATATAAGTTTTATGATAAAAACAATAAACTACTTTATATAGGAAAAGCTAAAATACTAAAAAATAGAGTAAAAAGCTACTTTAAATTTACACCATCTCTGCTTCCAGCAAATAAATTAAGCCTTAGAATACAAAAAATGATAAATGAAACTACTCATTTAGAATACATAGTTTCACCAAGTGAGTACGATGCTCTCATACTCGAAAACTCTCTTATAAAAGAGCTAAAACCAAAATACAATATACTTCTAAGAGACGATAAAACATATCCGTATATTGCTATAGATATGTCTGAAGAATTTCCTCGTTTTGAAATAACAAGAAAAATAGAAAAAAATAGTAATATAAAATATTATGGCCCTTTCTCTAACTCAGCAAACGATATTTTAAAAGCTATCTACCTAACATGCAAGCTTGTACAAAAAAAAGGGTGTTTAAAAGGAAAAAAAGAGTGCCTTTTTTATCAGATTGATAAGTGCTTAGCTCCTTGTGTACAAAAGGTATCAAAAGATGACTATGCAAAAATAGTGCAGTATGCGACAACACTACTAATAGATAGAAAAAAACTTATTGTAAAACTTGAAGATAAAATGATAGAAGCATCAAAAAATCTAAATTTTGAAGAAGCTGCACTTCTTAGAGATATGCAAAAATCCATAAGAAACTCTTTACATGTAATACACTTAGATTTAGCAAAAGTTGAAAGTTTTGATCTATTTGCTGTTGAGATTATGGGCAATATTGCTTCTATCATGAGACTATTTATAAGAGATGGGAAGATGGTTTCTAGTATACATAACATCATAAAAAACTCTAATGGATATGAAATAGGTGAAATATACAAACAAATATTAATTCAATTTTATAATGAAAAAGCGAAGATTATAAATCCTCAAATATTAACTGCACATGAATTTGAGGAATCTAAAGACATAGAGCATCTTTTTAGAAAAAAATATAATAAAAAAATCTCAATTGTAACTCCTAAAATAGGTGATAAGCTAAAACTTTCTAAAATAGCTTTAGAAAATGCCAAAGAATCTTTAAGCCAATACTTAAACAAAAATAATGATAATATCTTAGGAGAAATAAAAGAGTTATTTGATTTAAAAAAAATCCCCTATAGAATAGAAGTTTTTGATAACTCACATATTAGTGGAGATTTTCCAGTTGGTTGTATGGTAACTTATGAAGAAAAATTTATAAAAGAAAACTATAGAATTTTTAACCTTAAAAGTAAAGATGAATATGGACAAATGAAAGAACTCTTGAGTAGAAGAATAAAAAACTTTAAAAAAGACTCACCCCCTGATTTATGGATACTTGATGGAGGAGACACTCTTCTTAAACTTGCAAAAAAACTACTAAAGGAACACGACCAAGAAATAGACCTTTTAGCCATTGCAAAAGAGAAAAAAGAGTCAAAAGCAATGCGTGCAAAATCAAAAGCAAATGATACAATTTATTCATTAAATTATGACTTTAAACTTCCAACTTCAGACAAAAGACTTCAACTTATACAAAAACTGAGAGACGAAGCCCATAGATTTGCTATTACTACCCATAGAAAAAGAAAAATATCTAGTGATATGAAGATAGATCTTTTAAACGTAAAAGGTATTGGTAGTGCAACTGTAAAAAAACTAATCTCATATTTTGGAACTTTTGAAAATATATACAAAGCAAATATAGATGAGTTAAAAATAGTAATCGGCGAAAAGAATAGTAAAAAACTATATAAATTCTTAAATAAATAGGTTAATTTTAAGCGAAAGTTAGTTAATATTAACCTTTTAAGAAAGGTAAACAATGATACTCTATAGTAAAAGTGGTGATTTTCTTGGTATTGGTAAGGATGAATTATCTTTTTTAGGTTATGAGGATTTAGATGGATTTAGGAGTATTAACAGTGATGTAGCTGACCTTTTTGTAAACAAACCTGGATATATTTTTAAATTTAAAAACTTTTCATGGATAGATTATGCCTTGCACAGTGGTGCTCCTAAAAAAAGTGTTATATTGAGATTAAGAACAGGAAATGAGATAGAAGTAACCCTTAAAATAAAAGAGCTATTTTTATACTCTCCTAAAGAAAAAGAAGATATTTATTACACAGTAGAATTTATTAGCAATGTATCTCAAAATAATAATATCCAAAATGAATCTAATTCTAAAACAGTTCACCCTGCTTCTAAAATGCCTATAAAAGAAATATTTGAAGAAGAAGAAATTACTCCAAAAATAGAAATTACAAAAGAAAAAATTTCATTTGAAGAAGATTTTACAAAAGATGAAAACAAAAATACCTCTATTTCCCTTGATAAGCCAATAAAAAAAGAACTATCTCCTGTTGAACTAAAGATAGGCAATGATACAGCATTTAAAACGGAAGAGATATCATCAAATGATATAAATATTAAAAAAACTGAAGATTTTACTGAAGACTACAAAAATGATGAACTACCAAAATTAAAAATTGATATTGATACAATAAAAGAAGTTGATTTTTCAAGTAATCTCTCTGAAATAGAGAAAGAAAATATCAATTTTGATTTAGTACAATGTGTTGAAGAGCTTGGCTTAGATATATCCCTTATTGGCGAACTTATAACAGATTATATGAAAAAAATTGATAAAAGTATACCGGCTATTAAAAGCTTATTAAATAAAAATGATGAAATTGGTATAAAAAACTCTATATATCAACTAAAAGGTATTTCTGATAACTTACATATGTACCAGATATCAACAGAACTAGAAAAAATTCTTAATGCTGAAAATATAGATATGAAAAAAAGTGCTTTAGAAAAATTTGAAAAAATAGTTGAAAAATTTAAAGAGGAACTACTATGAATTTAATAGCAAATATTAAAAATGGAGATTTAAAATGAAATTTAAAACCCAAGATACCCTAAGACTAATTAGTATATACCCATTAATCATTCTATTTATATTTTCAACATATTTTTTATACCTCTCTTATGATCAATACAATAAAGCAGAAACATTTGAATATAAACTAAATACAACAAAAGTTCTAAATGAACTTTCTGTTGCAATTGCAAAAGAGCGTGATCTTAGTGCAATGTTCATCGCTAGTGATGGTGCTATTGCTGAAAAATTACTCGTAAAACAAAGAAAAACAGTTAATAAAGAGATGAAAAAATTTCATGATTATTATAAAAATCACGAAGCAAAACAAAAAATAAAAAGTATAATAAGATTATTAAACCAGATAAGTGAAGTAAGAAAAAAAGTAGACTCTCTAAATAATGTTAACTTCAATAAGATATTTTTTAAATACTATTCCCAAATAAATTCTCAAATATTAGTAGAACTTCAAACACTAAGTGATATAGCTACTAATGCTGTTATCGTCAATCTAACTTCATCTTTAATATCAACATATAAAGACATAGAATATAGCGGACAAGAGAGAGGTTTTGTATCTAAAGTTCTTAGCCAATATGTTCCTTTTAGTGATAAAGATTTAAATATTTGGATTGGACTTTTTAGTAAATCAAATACTTTTGACTATACAATACTTCCTGACGGTATAGCAAAATCGAAAATAACATCAATGTACAATAGTAAAAACAGTAAAAAATTAATATCTGAAATAAAACAAGCAAAAGCAGAATTAATTTTAGCTGCACAAAGTGGCGAATACTTAATCGACCCTACTCTCTGGTTTGACCTTATTAGTAAAAAAATTATGCTTTTAAACAGTGCTTCACATATAATAAAACAAAATCTAAATATGGAAATGAAACAGTATTATAACGAAACATTTGGTCAACTTACAGGTGCAGCAGGTGTTTGGATTCTATCTTTAGTATTTATGTTTATTGGAATACTACTTTCAGGGCAATTTAAAAAGAATGTTGAAGGTCTTGAAAATGTCTTTAAAAAAGTTGGTGAGTTAGCAGAAACAAAAGAGAGTGTTGATTTTAATACTGCTGCTGGTATGAACTCTGCTTATGGAATCATCGATAAAGCGATTGAAAATATCGCCAAAGAAAAAACAAATGCTGAAGAAGCAAGTGCAGCTAAAAGTATATTTCTAGCAAATATGTCACATGAGATTAGAACTCCACTTAATGGTATTATAGGATTTACAGAACTCCTTAAAAATACTGACTTAGATGATGAAAAACGTGAATTTGTAGATGTTATCGAAAAAAGTTCAGAAAACCTACTTGATATTATCAATAATATTCTTGACTTATCTAAAGTTGAAAGTAATAAAATAGAGATAGATGAAATCCTTTTCTCACCACTAAATGAGTTTGAAAATGCTATTGAAGTTTATGGTCCTAAGGCTGCAGAGAAAAATATTCATCTCTCTTTCTTTATTGATCCAAGCTTAAACAATTACCTTAAAGGTGATTCAACAAAAGTAAAAGAAGTTATAATTAATCTTATGAGTAATGCTGTAAAATTTACCCCTATAAATGGTTATATTACCACAGAAATAAGAAGAATTGAAAATGCTCCAATAGGTAAAGCAAGAGTTCTTTTTAGTGTTCAAGATTCTGGTATAGGTATTGGTGAAGATAAAAGAAAAGATATATTTGATGCATTTAACCAAGCAGATTCAACAATTACAAGAAAATATGGTGGCACAGGACTTGGTCTTACTATATCTTCTAAGTATATAGGACTCATGGGTGGAGAGCTTAAAGTAGATAGTATTGAAGGAGAAGGAAGTAAATTCTACTTTATCCTAGAGTTTGATGAGTCACCATCTGGTGATGTAGAGTTTCAAAATAAATTTAGTGATTTTAACTGTGCACTTTTAACGAGTGAAAACAATACAAAAGTACATGCAGAATTTATGTATGATTATTTTAAATACTTTGGATCAAATGTTAAGTATTATAATGAATTCTCAGGACTTAAAAATCTTATATACAAATCAGGTATAAATCTTATCGTTGCAGATTTTGATCTTCTAAATGATGAAGAATTAGAAGAGTACAAGAAAATTAGATTACCTATGATCTTGGTTTTAAAAGCTTCTCATCAAGGTAGATTTGATGAATTTAATACAAAATATATCACACCAGTATATGAACCAATAAACGTAACAAAACTTACAAAAGCACTAGAACAAAACAGAGATTTATTACCAAAGGTTGAAGAAACTGATGCTACCCAAGAGATAAAAAAAGAGGTACAAAAACCTTCTAAACCTGCATTTGGTAAAAAATTTAATGCTAATGTTCTTGTAGCAGAAGATAATGAAATCAATCAAAAACTAATTAGAAGAACACTTGAAGGATTAGGTCTTACAATAACAATAGCTCATAATGGTAAAATTGCTCTTGAAGAGAGAATAGAAAATAATTATGATGCAATTTTTATGGATATAGCAATGCCTGTTATGGATGGTGTTGAGGCAACTCATAAAATCTTAGAATATGAAAAAGAAAATAACATTCCTCATATCCCTATCATTGCTGTCACTGCTAATGCACTAAAAGGTGATAGAGAAAGATTTATGAAAGAGGGTCTTGATGAGTATATAACTAAACCTATCAAAAAAGAGAGTATTCTAAGCGTACTTAATATGTATTTACAAGATAAAATTGCAGAAGAAGATACAGACATAGAAATTTCAGCATCTCAAAAAAACGAAAAAGAGATAGAAACTTCAGAAGAGATAGAAACTTCAGAAGAGATAGAAACTTCAGAAGAACAAAAAGAGATACAAAAAAATATAGATATAGAAATGATTAAAAATGAACTCTCAGAGATAGAAGTTATCAAAAGAGATATTTTAGTTTATAAAAAGAGTGCCATTGAGACAAAAATATTCTCAAGTGTTTTATCAAAACTTAGCAACTCTATTGATAGCGTAAATTCTATAAACGAACTAAAATCAAAACTAGAAAAAAACAGCTATAATGTAATCTTATTTGATAAAGAAATATCTTCAATTTCACCATATGAGATGAAAGAACTTCTTGGAGATACTCCAGCGGTTATGTTTATTGATCCTGCTGTAGAGATACAAGAAGAAGATAAAACTATATTTAAAAATGTTTTATCAAATATTATAAATAAACAGCAACTTGAAGAACTAGTTAAAAAATTTATCTAAAGGGATATAATATAAATGAGTAAGCGGATAAAAATATTAACTGTTGATGATGATTTTATTAATCTAAAATTACTTAGTTCAATGCTTAAAAAAAATAGTCTTGTTAGTGAAATAATAGAAGCTAAAAATGGCTTAGAAGCCCTAAATATGCTAAATAGTAAATCTAATATAGGATTAATTCTATTAGATATCAAAATGCCTATTATGGATGGTATTGAATTTTTAAATAATTTAGAATCTATGTCAAATTTAAATAAAATACCAGTTATTGTTTTAACGACAGATGAAACAAAAAAACGTGAAGCATTTGATCATGGAGCCTTTGATTTTCTTGTAAAACCTATAAGAGAAGCTGAACTAAATAGTAAAATACTAAAAGTAGTAGAACTCTCATAAGAGTTCTACTACTTCACCTCATCAAAAATTTTTCTATAAAGAGATATAATTTCCTCTTTTTTCTCAATAAAGCTATTTTTATTTGCTATAAGATGGGCCGATGACTCCATAATAGTTTCAACTACTTTTAATCCATTTTGCTTCATAGTAGCTCCCGTTTCAACTATATCCACTATAGCATCTGAAAGGCCTACTAAAGGTGCTAATTCGATTGAACCATAAAGTTTAATGACTTCTACAGCCATTGCTTTTTTAGAGAAATACTTTTGAGTTATATTTACCATTTTAGTTGCTATTTTTATATCAGGTGAGTTATAATCTAACTCATCACCCTCTTTCATACCTACGCAAACTTTACACTTTCCAATACCTAAATCTAATAGTCTAACTAAATCTTCATCTTTCTCTTCAAGTACATCTAAACCAACTACACCTATATCTGCTGATTGATGGAGTACATAAGCAGGAACATCTTGATTCCTTACAAGCAAAAATCTAAATTCTCCAACTTCTAAAATCAATTTTCTATCATCAAAAACAAAAGACTCACCAAATATCTTTTCAAATATCTCAAGTGTTTCTTGTGCTATTCTTCCCTTTGGAAGTGCTACAGTTAACATTATAAATTTTCCTTATTATTTATTGCTTTTATCATTCCTCTAAAAATCAGAGTCCTATCATATATGGATTTTTTAAAAAACTTAGAAAAATACTTTCCATCTCCACCTGTAAAATAGACTACTTTATCACCACATGTATGTTCAAGCATCATAAGCATTGGCTTAATAGCTCCATAAGATATAGCATCTTCAGTCTTTTGTGGAAGTGCATCTAAAATGACATTTGGATTTATTCTTTTATCAAGTTTATTAGATATATTGGCATAACACTCTTTAAGTGAGTTTATACTAGGTAATATATATCCACCCATATGAAGTCCTCCACTCATTACATCTACAGTTATAGCGCTTCCTGCATCTATAATAATCCCATTTTCAATAGTATAGCAAGCAGCAATTCTATCTACTCCCATACCTTGATATATAGTATCAAAATCAAACCACTCTTCTATATTGATATAATTTTCATTAAGCTCACTTGTCGCAGTATCATTAACACTTATAAAATATACTTTTTCTTTTGATGCATACTCTTTAAACTCTTTTAAACTTTGAGACCAAATTTTTCCATCATGATAAAAATCTACATTTGAATTTCCAATATCACACAAGATCATGATTTATATCCCATCCTCTCTCTTTTAAATAATTACTTGCTTTTGAACAAATTGTTTTTCCAATTATCAAATGTTTATATTTAAAATTATGATTTTCTAATCTTTGTAATCTACTATCCAACTCTTCTATCTCTAAAGAATTTTTAATCAAAAATCTACTTTTTTGTTCAATTTTAAATATAGAGTGATAATTTTTTTTTATATCTGTAGCAGTATATATAGAAATTTTTTTTCTTGTATTTAGAAGAGTTTTATCTACCTTATTTAAAGATTTAAATAAAACTCCTTGTTTTGAAAAATATTCTATAAGTGTTTTCAAGTCTATTTTTCTCTTGGTTTTCCAAGTTTAAAATATTTATCTTTATAAAATAACTTATCGTCAGTAGTAAAAACATATGATTCTATCTCATCTGGTAATTCATATATATTTAATGAAATTAGACTCATATCTGTTGCTATTAGAAAGCCTCCTCTTTCCACTATATATATAAACTCTCCATGAATTGTTCCAACAAAAGAAGCAAACTTAAACTTTTTTGATTTTAAAACTTTTAAATCAGCATCAGTTAAAATAACTTTACCATCTTTTGTAAAAACTAAAACCTTATCTTTTAAGATAATAACATCTTTAACTTCTTTATCCAAAAAAGCCATAGATTTTGGGTTTATTGATACTACACGTTTTTTTGTTGCAGCAACAAGTCTATCACCTAAAACATTTAGATAAATAATATTTGAGAAAAATCTTTCACTCTTGACAACAACATCTTTTAGTAATTTATTTTTCTTTAAATCAATAATAAGCAGCTTTCCATCTAGTGTTGGAAAAATCAATAATGAAGTTAAAAAGTATGGTGCAGCTATCTTTGAATCTTGTGCATATACTTTATCACCACTTTTTTTATAAAGTATCTTATGCGTTTTTATATCGATCAACATTACTTCATTACTTGCTAACACAACTGCTAGTTTATCTCCACTCAATGAAGCTGAAGCAACTATTGAATCAAACGTTTTGTTATATATGATTTTACTATTTTTATCTATTATGATCAAATCAGAACATTTAGATGTTGCTATATATTTTTCATTAGAAGTACCTAAAAATGTATACCCTTTAGGTAATTTTACATCTAAAAGCCCTTTTTTTGTTATAATTTGTCCATTTTCTAATGTAGCTCCACCTCTAACAACATCAACTATAGTAGAAGGTAAACTTCCATCATAATCAATCTCACCAGCAACTGAAGTTGGTTCAAAATTTTGTCTTTTTGTTCCACAGCCACTTAAAATTAAAAGAGCTAATATAGGTAATATATACTTGAAATATTTCATTAATTAGTTCCTTTAGATTTTATTCCTTGATAATGCTCCAAATTTTTTGCTACATTTTTAAGAGGTGAATTTAAATCAATCTGAGCAAACTTCAATTTTGCTTGTTCAATTTTATCTTCTTTTAGTAATCTATATCCCTCTTCAAGTGCTACAAAACCTGTAAGTAACTCACTTTTTGTATCATTTTTATTTTCTAGTCCAGCAAGTTGATACGATGCTAAGTCAGATATAATTGGGTCTTTTTTATACTCAGATAACTCTTTTAAAACTTTTATATCATTTAATTTTAAAGCTTTTTGAAATCTATAAAAATTATATAATCTCTCATTTTTATCTTTTAAAATAGTTTCTGATTTAATATCATTTGGATTACTTAAAAGTATATTATATGCTTCATTTGAAGCTTGTAGTCTATTTTCCTTAAGTATATTTAGAGTTGCATAAGTACCTCCACCAAGAAATGCTACAACAGCAATAGTTATAATAGACTTTTTATACTTTTTAAAAAAACGCTCACTTTTTATAATACCCTCTAAAAACTGTTCTTCAGTTCCTATCTCTTTTTTTACTGCTTCTATATTCTCTTTTAATGACAAATCTAAATCCTTTAAACTAAATAAGGCATTATGTTACCACAATAAAGATAAAAAAAGACTTTTTCTGTTATAATCTAAAAAACAATTTAGGATTACAAAAGATGAAAATCGATAATGATTTATTGAAAAAACTAGAAAAACTATCTTCATTGGAGATAGCTAGTGACAAAAGAGATAGCATGATAAACCAACTAAGTGAGATAGTTGAGTTTATTGAAAATCTAAATGAATTAAATTTAGACAAAGAAGAAGCAACTTTTACGACCGTAAAAGGAGGAACACCTATGAGAGAAGATATTCCTAATGTAAATACAAAAATTATCAAAACTATTTTAGAAAATGCACCAAAAAGTGAAAATGGCTCTTTTGTAGTACCAAAAATAATAGAATAAAATATCTCTAAAGGAGAACTAATGGCTCTTAATATAAAAGCTCTATTAAAAAACATAGTGGCATATGAAGCATCTGATTTACACTTAGTAAGCAGAAGTGAACCACAAATTAGAATTGATGGAAAACTTGTCGCTCTAGATATGGATAAACTAAATGGTAAAGAGATTGAGGAGATGTGCTATACACTTCTTTCTGATAGACAAAAAAAAGATTTAGAAGAGAATAAAGAGCTTGATTTTGCTATTATGTTTCCAGATATCGGTCGTTTTCGTGCAAACTATTATTACACAATGAACAGTGAACTTGCGGCCGCATTTAGAATTATCCCCATAAAAATTCCATCCTTAGATAACTTAAGTGCCCCTAGTATTTTTAAAGATATAACAAAAAGAGAAAAAGGTCTAGTTTTAGTAACTGGTCCAACGGGAAGTGGTAAATCAACAACACTTGCTGCAATGCTTAATGAAATAAATAGAACTGAACATAGACATATAATTACTATTGAGGATCCAGTAGAATTTGTTCATGAAAATCAAAGGTCACTATTTTCACACAGAAATGTTGGGGAAGATACAAAAAGTTTTGCTAATGCCTTGAAATTTTCACTTCGTGAAGATCCAGACGTTATACTTGTTGGTGAAATGAGAGATAGAGAAACTATTAGTACTGCAATCACTGCAGCAGAAACTGGTCACTTAGTTTTTGGTACACTACACACAAACTCTGCTGTTCAAACAGTAAATAGAATAGTAGATAGTTTTGAAGGTCCAGAGCAAGTACAAGTAAGAAACATGCTAGCAACTTCACTATACTCTGTCATATCTCAAAGCCTACTTCCAAAAAATGGTGGTGGCCGTGTTGCTATTCATGAAATACTTATAAATAATTCAGCCATATCAAATCTAATAAGAGAGAACAAACTTCATCAAATTTACTCACAAATGCAATTAAATCAATCTAAAACTGGTATGAGTACACAAACACAAGCAATGATAAAGTTTCTAAAAGCTAATAAAATTTCTAAAGAAGATGCTATAAGATTTTCTACACAACCACAAGAATTGATAAACTCTATCGGAATCTAATTATATTTACAGCTTAAATTAGATATTATTTATAAAAGAATAATATCCTAATTTAAGGTGCGACTTGATAATGACAAAAAATAGCAAAATTGTAAACCAAATAAATATGATAGGTGAGAGTTCATTTTCAAAACTAAAAGAACTTAGTATTCCACCATATCCCAAGTACTATTATGACACGTTTATGGACCAATTAGCTCATAGTAATAATCCTGTTCTTATAGACCTTTCAAAAAAATATTCTTATCTTTTTTCAACGAATGAAACTGAAAACTCTATTAATCAAGTCTCTTTTGACCTTGCAAAATCTAGCCTAGAAGAATTTGAAAAGTCAAATACTAACCTTAGAAAAATTTCTGATAAAAACTATGTTGATATTGGAGCAATAAGAAACGATTATGATAGAGTTCATACTCAAGAAATTATAAATACTTTTGATAACTTTCAAGGACAAATACTAAGCGAACTTAAAAATGCAGATGATACTATAATAAAACTAAAACTAGAGATAGAGAGACTAGAACGTGAATCACACATAGATCCACTAACAAAAGCTTACAATAGAAGAGTCTTTACAAAAGATATCTCTGAAATCTTAAATGCAGTAAAAAATAGAGATGTAGATATGTTTTTAGTCATTATTGATGCAGATGACTTTAAAAAGGTAAACGACTCATATGGTCATATTGCAGGAGATAAAACACTTATATTTTTAACTAAACTTATACAAAGTTCTCTTAGAAAAGGAATTAAAGTTTATAGATATGGTGGAGAAGAATTTATAATCATACTAAACCGAACAACACTTGAAGAAGCAAAAAATAGTATAGATAGAATTATACTAGAAACAAGTGAAAGTAAGCTTCTGTACAAAGGTCACAATATAAATTTAACTATAAGTGCTGGAATTGCTTCTTACAAAAAAGGTGATACTTCAGAAAGCTTAATAGAAAAAGCTGATTCTGCTCTATATGAAGCAAAAGATGCTGGTAAAAACTGTTCAAGAGTGAGGCAATAACATGGAAAATATATCAATATTTGATATTATATCTCTATCTCTTATTTTTATACTTGGGATAAAAGGTGTCATAAATGGCTTTATAAAAGAGATTTTCGGACTTGTTGGTATTGTTGGTGGTATTTTTATAGCTTCAAGATTTGCAGAGCAGATAGGAAAACTAATAGATCAAAATATATATAAACTAGATAGCAGTGCTACACTATACTTAGTTGGATTTATTACTGTTTTAATTCTGTTTTGGATTCTTAGCCTATTTATTGGATACATACTAGAGAGTCTTATTAAAATGAGTGGCTTAGGTGCTATAGATAAACTTGCAGGTTTCATAGTAGGTAGTGCAAAAATCTTTTTAGTATTTTCTATCTTAGCAGTTACTCTTTCAAATATAGAGTTTATAAAAGACAAGGCTAACGAATACATGAATAAAAGTTTTATGTACCCTATTTTTATAGAAACTGGTGCATACATAGTTAAAATGGATAGTAAAAAAATTACTAACGATATAAAAAAGAGTCTAGGGCAATAGATATGGAAAACATAGAAAATATAGAGTATGATTCTCTTTTAGTAAAATTTAAAGATATTTTAAAACATAACAGTCTAAAGTTTACAAAACAGAGAGAAGTAGTACTAAAAACTATGTACAATAATGATGAACATTTTTCTCCAGAGAGTCTATATATGCTCATAAAAAAGACTTATCCCAAACTCAATGTAGGAATTGCAACAGTCTATCGAACACTAAACCTTCTTGAAGATTCTAATATAGTTACTTCTTTATCGTTTGGCTCATCTGGTAAAAAATTTGAACTAGGAAATAAACCTCATCATGATCATATGATATGTAAAATGTGTGATGAAATCATAGAATTTGAAGATAATGCTATAGAAAAAAGACAAGAAGAGATAGCAAAAAAATATGGCTTTAAATTAACAAGCCACTTAATGCAACTATATGGTATTTGTAAAAAATGCCAAATAAAATAAATAAGAAAGCTCTCGATTTTATATTGTAGCTTAAGCTAAAAGAAGAATTAAGATATAAGGAAAAAATTTGATATTTGACAATCAATATGAACAACAAAGAATAGAAAAGGCAGAAGCACTAAGGGAATTAGGGAAAAACCCTTATACTCACAACATAAAAAAAGACTCAACAACTAAAGAGTTTAAAAGATGTTACGAATACGTAAAAGAAAGTGACCCTAAACGTGATGAGAACAAAGAAAATACAGTAGTTGGAAGAATTAAGTTTTTAAGACATATGGGAAAAGCTGCATTTGCTAAAATAGAGGATGAAAAAGGGGTTTTACAAATCTATTTTAGTAGAGAAAGCATTGGTGAAGACTGGTTTAAATCTGTAAAAAAACTTATCGAAGTTGGTGATATTATTAGTGTCACTGGATTTCCTTTTGTTACAAAAACAGGAGAGTTATCTTTACATACAAAAACTTTAGAACTAGCAACCAAATCTATAACTCCACTACCTGAAAAATTTCATGGTTTAACAGACAAAGAGTTAAGATATAGAAAACGATATCTTGATATGATAATGAATCCTAATGTTAAAGAGACTTTTAAAATAAGAAGCAAAATAGTTAGTACTATAAGACACTTTTTTGAAGAGAGAAATTTTCTTGAAGTAGAAACCCCTATGATGCATCCTATTGCAGGTGGAGCAAATGCAAAACCATTTGTAACACATCACAATGCCTTAGGAGTTGATAGATACCTTAGAATTGCTCCAGAACTTTATCTAAAACGTCTTGTTGTTGGTGGATTTGAAGCAGTATTTGAAATAAATAGAAACTTTAGAAATGAAGGCATGGATTTAACTCATAACCCTGAATTTACAATGATAGAATTTTATTGGGCATACCACACTTATCATGATTTGATGGAACTTACAGAAGAGATGTTTAACGTACTTTTAAAACAGTTAAAACTACCTACAAAAATTCCTTATGGTGATATAGAGATAGATTTTTCTCAAAAATTTCAAAAAATATCTTATAAAGATTCTCTTATACAAATAGGTGGTATTCCTGAAAAAGTTGTAGAAAATAGAGAAAACATCATAGCATACTTAAGAAGTAAAGGTGAAGAAGTAAATGACAAATTGAGTCTTGGTAAACTTTACGAAGAACTATTTGACTTGTATGTAGAAGAAAAACTTATAAATCCAACTTTTATCATAGACTATCCAATAGATATCAGTCCACTTGCAAGAAGAAGTGAAGAAAATCCAGAAATAGCTGAAAGATTTGAATTATTTATAGCTGGCCGTGAGATAGCAAATGGATTTAATGAATTAAATGATCCAATAGACCAATACAATAGATTTAAAGCACAACTAGATGCAAAAGATGCAGGAGATGACGAAGCACATGAGATGGATGAAGACTATGTGCATGCACTAGGATATGGTCTTCCTCCAACGGCTGGACAAGGACTTGGAATTGATAGACTTACAATGCTTTTAACAAATGAACAATCAATTAGAGATGTTATACTATTCCCAGCGATGAAACCGATAAATGAAAATAAAGAAGAGGAAAAATAATGAGTATATTAAAAAATGTTGACCCTGAAGTATATGGACTAATAGAAAATGAGTTAGAAAGACAAACTAACCACCTTGAAATGATAGCAAGTGAAAATTTTACTTATCCAGCTGTTATGGAAGCTATGGGAAGTGTATTTACAAATAAATATGCTGAAGGTTATCCAAATAAAAGATACTATGGTGGATGTGAGTTTGCAGACAAAGTAGAGCAAATTGCAATAGATAGAGCTTGTGAACTTTTTGGATGTAAATTTGCAAATGTACAACCACACTCAGGAAGCCAAGCAAATCAAGGTGTATATCAAGCACTACTAAAGCCATTTGATAAAATCCTTGGAATGGACTTAAGCCATGGTGGACACTTAACACATGGTTCAAAAGTAAGTAGTTCTGGTAAAACTTACTCTAGTTTTTTCTATGGTGTAGAGATGGATGGAACTATTAACTATGATAAAGTTAGAGAAATAGCACACATAGTAAAACCAAAAATGATTATATGTGGAGCTAGTGCATACCCTAGAGAACTTGATTTTGCTAAGTTTAAAGAGATAGCTGATGAAGTTGGTGCATATCTTTTTGCAGATATTGCACATATTGCTGGTCTTGTAGCTGCAGGAGAGCACCCTAGTCCATTTCCTCACTGTGATATTGTAACAACTACAACACACAAAACTCTTAGAGGTCCAAGAGGTGGACTTATAATGACAAATAGTGAAGATATTGCAAAAAAAGTAAATAGTGCAATCTTTCCAGGAATTCAAGGTGGTCCACTAGTTCATGTTATTGCAGCTAAAGCTGTTGGATTTGCAGAAAACTTAAAACCAGAGTGGAAACAGTATGCAAAAGATGTAAAAGCAAATGCAAAAATTCTAAGTGATGTACTTATAAAAAGAGGTTACGATATAGTAAGTGGTGGAACTGATAATCATCTAGTTTTAGTAAGTTTTCTTGGGCGAGAATTTAGTGGGAAAGATGCAGATGCTGCTTTAGGAAATGCTGGTATAACTATCAATAAAAATACTGTACCAGGTGAGAATAGAAGTCCATTTGTAACAAGTGGTGTTCGTATAGGAAGTCCTGCATTGACTGCACGGGGTATGAAAACAAAAGAGTTTGAAATAATAGCAAATAAAATAGCTGATGTTCTTGATAATATAGAAGATAATGAGCTTCATCTAAAAATAAAAGAACAAATGAAAGAGCTAGCAAGTAACTTTATTATCTATGATAAATCAACATACTAACTAAGGAAAATTTATGTACAATATGGATACTTCACTTATAAAAATGTTAACTGACCACTATTGGATAAAGCGTGATTCTATAGTCGAAAAAAGAAGTCATAATGGACGTATATTTTTTGATAAATATGAAAAAGTCAATCAAACATTAACAAGAGCAATTATAAATCAACACTTAAAAGGTGAAATTACAGTTGCACATTCATTAATAAATGCAAGAGATAAAGTTGAAAATATAGTAATTGATTACAATGGTCGAAATACAGAACGTTTTTGGCATAGAACACAACTTCTTTTAAGAGAAGAAGGCTTTATAAATTTTACTGCTTATGAAAGCAAAACTTCTGGTCATCTCCACGTTTATATTCATAAAGGTCATACAACACTGCAAGAAGCATATCAAATAGCTAAAATGATTTCTGCAAAACTCGCACAAAGATTACCTAGAGAGTGGAAGATGTTTCCAGATCCAGACATACCAAAAGAGTTTAATATATTGGCACTGCCATATAAACTATACAATAAAGAGCGGGGAGCTTCTTGGTCGAAACATATGTAATGGCATGAATAATGCTTACATGTAACAAAATATAAGGGGATAGTAATGGAAGAGAAAAACGAATTAAGTGATATTGTTTTAGAAAAAGATAGCAATAAATCAATGAAAGCTAAGCGTATACTAATCATAGTAGCACTTTTGATTGTGCTATTTTTAGTTGTTTTAGTTGTAATGAAAGTTGTAAACAAACCAACTGAAAAAAACAATAATACAAAGCTTGTCTTACCACCCAATCCAACTGAAAAAGTAATTGAATCAAAAAAAGATGATGAACTCTTTAAGCAAGTCCCTATTACTCAAGAAGAAGATAAAAAAGAGAGTTTTGAGGATATGGTTAAAAGCTTAAAAGCTAAAGAGATGAAAAAACAAGAGACTGTTCAACCTCAAATAGAAGAAGCAAAAAAAGTTATTCAAACTCAAAAAGTTCAAAAAAAGATTAAAAAAATTGCTACTAAAAAAATAGAAAAAACTATACCTGTAAAAGTAAAAACAGATAATACTGTTGCAACAAAAGGAGTATATATCCAAGTAGGTGCAACTTCTAGATTAACACCAGATAAAAAGTTTTTAGCAAAACTGGCAGCAAAAAATTATAAATATAGACTTCTCCCAATAGATGTAAAGGGAACAAAAGTTACAAAAATTCTTATAGGCCCATACAAAACAAATACTGAAGCAAAAGCAAAACTTACTGATATAAAATCCAATATCAACAAGGATGCTTTTATATACAGAGTAAAGTGAGTTAGATATATATGTTATATACAAAAAAGTTACTATTTGATCAACTCACTCCTATAACTATATTTTCTAAGTTAAAGAGTCATTTTAATGGTGAGTTGACCTTCTTATTTGAGAGTGCTATAAACACTGAAGAAGGTAATTTTAGTTTTCTCTTTATTGGGGCACGTGAAAGAGTTATACATAAAGATAATAAATCTCAACATATTGATGAAAATGGTAACATAAATGACATAGGTGATAATCCATTTGTATATCTAAAAAAACGATACGCGACTATAGATAACGATGTATATAAAGAATATGGACAAAAGCATAATCTTGGATTTGTAGATGGCTTTATAGGATATATAGGATATGATGCTGTTAAAACTTTTGAACCACGTCTAAAATCACATATGGATTGTTTAAAAGATGATTTAAATATACCTGATATGGATTTGATGAGACCTAAACTTGTATGTACTTTTTCTCATAAATCACACACACTTACACTTCATACTTTAATGAACTCTTTTGCTTCAAAACTAGAAGAAGTTGAATCCATACTAAAAGAGCCTCATAACTATTTAAAAATTAAAAAAACAGCTATAGATACAAAAAAGGGAACATTCTCATTTAGTAAAGAGAAGTTTTTTGACATGATTGCTCAATCAAAAGAGATGATTCGAAGTGGTGATGTGTTTCAAATTCTTATGTCCAATAGATTTACACAATATGCAAAAATGATAGACAAACTTAGTTTTTATAGAATTTTAAGAAATAAAAATCCATCTCCATATATGTTTCTTCTAGACTTTGATAAATTTGCTATAGTTGGTAGCTCTCCTGAGGTTATGGTTGGTTTAAAAGATGAACATATTACATTAAGACCAATTGCAGGGACAAGAAAAAGAGGCTCAACCTATGAAAAAGACCAAGCTTACGAAAAAGAACTTTTAGAAGATGAAAAAGAGAGAGCAGAACACCTCATGCTTATCGATCTTGGACGAAACGATGTAGGAAAAGTTGCAAAAGTAGGAACAGTTGAAGTAACTGATATGATGAGAGTTGAAAGATACTCACATGTTATGCATATGGTAAGTGATGTCGGTGCAAAACTAGATAAAAAACATGATATGTTTGATCTTTTTGCTGCAACTTTTACAGCAGGAACTATGACAGGAACTCCTAAAATAAGAGCGATGGAACTTATCAGTGACTTTGAAGGAATCAAAAGAAGTTTTTATAGTGGAGCTGTTGGATACTTTGGATTTGATGGAAATATGGATAGTGCTATTATGATAAGAACTGCTTATCTTGATGATGAGAAGATAATCTTCCAAGCGGGAGCTGGAGTAGTAGCTGATAGTCAACCAGAACTAGAGTATCTTGAAGTAACAAATAAACTAGGAGCAATGACAAGTTCACTAAATGATTTAAAGAAATAAAGTGAAATACAAAAGTTTACTTTATGCTTCAGAAAAAGGATAAAGCCCATATGAAACTATTCTCAATTTTTGGAAATCCAGTTTCCCACTCTATTTCACCTAAAATGCACAATCTTGCATTAAACGGTTTACATATAAAAGGTTGTTATATAAGAACACCTCTTGAAGATGGCTCAAAACTAATAGCAAGATTTAAATCTTTGCAACTTAATGGTGCAAATGTAACTGTCCCACATAAAGAGTTTGCATATAATCTTTGTGATGAACTAGATGAGTTTGCAAAACAAATTGGAGCCGTAAATACTCTTGTAAAAAAAGATAATAAAATCATAGGCTATAACACTGATGCACCTGGATTTTATAAAGCAATAGAGTCTTTTACTGGTGTTAAATCTGCTCTCATATTAGGTGCAGGAGGAACAGCAAAAGCAATAGCAACAATTCTTAAGAAAAATTCTTTACATGTAGAGATTTTAAATCGTTCAAAAAACAGGTTAGATTGGTTTTGTGAAAACGATTTTAAAGCATATTCTTGGGAAGAATTTAAAGTAAAACCTTTTGATTTAATTATAAATACAACATCAGCTGGATTAAGTGATAACTCACTGCCAATAGATGAAAAAGTATTAAATGGCCTTATGAAAAATGCAAAATATGCATTTGAAGTTATATATAATAAAGAGACTCCATTTTTAAAACTTGCAAAGCAAAATTCTCTTACATGTAAAGATGGAGCAGATATGCTTTTACATCAAGGGGTCCTTGCATTTAACCTATTTTTTAATAACAAATTAGATGAAAAAACAATCACCACTTACATGAAGGAGGCCTTTTATGCCACATGACTATCAACTACTGATAAAAAATCTTCTACTAACCCCAATCGCTTATAATCCTAAACAAGAGATTGTTTATAAAGGAGAAAAAAGATTTAGTTATGATGAATTTAGACAAAGAGTTAACAAACTTGCTAATGCTCTTGTAAAGATGGGTGTTAAAAAAGGTGATACTGTAGCTGTTATGGATTATGACTCTAATCGTTATTTAGAGTGCTATTTTGCAATTCCTATGATAGGTGCAATTTTACACACTATTAATGTACGTCTTTCTAGTGAACAGATACTTTATACAATAGACCACGCAGAAGATGACATTCTTTTTATACATAAAGATTTTTTACCTATTTTAAATCAAATAAAAGGAAGAATTGATACCGTTAAAGAGTATGTCATTTTAAATGAAGATGATAGTTGTGAATATGAAAAGAAGCTCTCTACATGTAGTAACAAGTTTGAGTTTCCTGAGTTTAATGAAAATACGATAGCAACTACATTTTATACAACTGGTACAACTGGTATGCCTAAAGGAGTATATTTTTCTCATCGTCAACTTGTCCTCCACACCCTTGGAACTATAAGTTCCATTAGCACAGTGGAGTCTCAAGGTAGATTTTCACAAAGTGATGTTTACATGCCTATAACTCCTATGTTTCATGTTCATGCTTGGGGCTTACCTTATATTGCAACTATGCTTGGAGTAAAACAAGTGTATCCTGGAAAATATATACCTGATGTTTTACTAGATTTGATAGATAAAGAGAAAGTCACTTTTTCTCACTGTGT
Organism: uncultured Sulfurospirillum sp.; assembly: GCA_964493845.1. GTDB lineage: Bacteria > Campylobacterota > Campylobacteria > Campylobacterales > Sulfurospirillaceae > Sulfurospirillum_A. Next base: position 3,502 of record CAZBPU010000012.1, on the reverse strand, counting down.
TCCAACTATACTTCATATGCTTTTAAGCTCTAAAAAAATAGACTCCATAGATTTATCCAAATGGAAAGTTATCATAGGCGGGGCTGCACTTCCTAAGACTATGTGTTTAGCAGCCCTTAAAAAGGGGATAGATATATTTACAGGCTATGGTATGAGTGAAACATGTCCTATACTTTCACTTGCTAATCTAAATGAAGAGATGCTACAACTAGATGATGAAAGCCAAGCCGATATAAGAGTTATGACAGGAAAAGAGACAGCCCTAGTTGAACTAAAAATAGTAGATGAAGAGATGAATGAACTACCAACAAATAGTGCAGGAGAGATAGTTGTAAGAAGTCCTTGGTTAACAAAAGGATACTTCAAAGACAAGAAAAATTCTGAAGCATTATGGCGAGGGGGATACTTACATACTGGTGATATTGCTTATAAAAATGAAAGTGGTTTCATAAAGATAACAGACCGAGCAAAAGATATCATCAAAATATCTGGAGAGTGGGTATCATCACTAGAGCTTGAAGATATTATAAACCAACACCCTGATGTAAGTGAAGTAGCTGTTATAGGACAACCTCATGAAAAGTGGGGAGAAATTCCACTTGGCTTAGTTATTTTAAAAGATACTAGTAAAGTAAGCGAAAAAGAGTTACAGCACTTTGTAAAAGACTTTATTAAAAAAGGTATTATGTCAAGAGAGAGTATGTTTTTAAAAATAAAACTTGTAGATACAATAGACAAAACAAGTGTTGGTAAAGTTAATAAAAGAGAATTAAGAGAAAAACATACTACACTTTAGTACGTAAACTAAGAGCTTTTGAAAGAGAAAGCATATCTACATTTTCAAGGTGTACCCCTGTTGGTACACCTTGAGCTATCTTCGTAAACTCTAAATCAAACTCTTTAAGTTTGTCTTCTATAAAAATAATAACGGCATCATTAGCTAAAGATGGTGTCAAAGCAAATATAACCTCTTTTATCCCACTAGCAACTACTTCTTTTAACTTAGAAACATTTTCTTCTTCTAAACCATCAAGTACAAAATAAACTCCATCATAAAGATTATTTTCCTCTAAAACCAATATATCTTTTGCACTCTCTGTTATACATAACTTAGAGCTATCTCTATGCTCATCTAGGCAAATATCACATATCTCATGTTCACTTAATCCTCCACACCTCTCACAGCTTCTTATGGAGCGAACTGCACTCTCTATTGCATTTGAAATTTTCATAGCATTAAAAGTATCATTTAGTATAAGATGGTAAGCAAATCTTTGAGCTGATTTCTTGCCTACACTTGGTAAAGAGCTAAGTGCTTCTACCAAATTGTCAAATTTTTCTAACTTCATTATGAAATATCCACTGAAAATCTATGCATACCATCGATATATTCATAGTTAAGATCAAAATCATTTAACTTAACTATATTTTTAACTATATAGAGTCCTAGTCCTAATCCTGTTTTAGTTTTTTTAGAACCTGATACAAAAGGTTTATAGTACTCTTCTATATCCATAGGAAACTTTTTTGCTCTATTTTCTATATAAAGTATACCATCAGCTACATTTACATGTACTACTTTATCATCTGCATATTTTATGGCATTATCCATCAAGTTTTTTATAGCAAGTGCAAAAGATTCAAAATCTGCTTTGATTTTAATCTCTTGATTTATATTTACTTTTACATGTTGAAATTTTTTATCATCAAGCATCAGCATATCTATAGCACTATCTACTATATCAACCAAATAATACTCTTTAAGTTGCAAAGAGTAATTTTTTGAGACTATTTGCTCTATCTTTGAAAACTCATTGATAAGTAAATCTAGTCTTTCAAAAATACTTATTAACCTTCCTTTAGCTTTAGAATCTTTTATCATTTCAGATACTATTCTGCCTTTTCCTATAGGTGTTTTTAACTCATGCATTATAGTTCGCAAAAATAGTTGGCGAGAGTGTATCAAATCTCTTAGTTTTGAAGCAGCTCTATCAAACTCATTTGCAACTGCTGCTATCTCATCTTTTTTATTACTTTTGCAGTTTATCTGCATATCACCTGAGGCAAATTTCCTTATCTGTACACTTAACTCTTTAAGTGGAGCTATACTTTTTAGTATAGAAACATACATAGAAATAAGTACAACAAATGCCACTAAAAAAGCTATCCATAAAAAGTCATCAGCTCTTTTTCTATATTTTGATTCTAAGAGTACATTGGATATCATATTATCAATATACAGATAATATCTGTCATTGTATCTTATAGAAGAAAATTTGCCCAATTCAGAATGCTTTTGAAAGACTATCACACCTTTTTTAAGTACTGAATCTTTTAAATTTCTATTTTTTACCTTTTTTAAACCAAAGTTACTAAAATATTCATTGATTCCATGAGGAGATAAGTTATTTCTATAAAGAATAAATATGTAGTTTATAGACTGAAGTTGTCTCTCTTTCATAGCCTCTAAATCTTTTTCACCTTGATATCTAAAAATCACGATAAAAAGCATAACAAGAAGAAGCATTGAAAAAATAAAAACAAGTGTTACCTTGTTGCTCAAAGAATTTTTTGTCATCCTATTAGCTTATAGCCTATTCCTCTTACTGATTGAATATATTTTGGATCTTTTGAACTATCACCAATCTTTGCACGAAGACGCCCTATGATAACATCTAAACTTTTTGAGCCTTTATCTTTTAAAGATTTACAGTTATATACTAACTGTTCACGTGATATTGAAAAACCATGTTGTTTTAGCATATATTCTAAAATTTCATACTCAGCAGGAGTCAAGTTTATAGGCTCATCTTTTAAAAATATCTGATGTCTTTTTTCATCAAGTCTAAAATCACTATCAGCTTTTCCCTCTTCTGGTGCTGTTGCTTTTTTATATCGTCTAATCAAACTCTGGATTCGTGCATACATCTCTTTAGGGTCATATGGTTTTGGAAGATAATCATCAGCTCCTATTTGTAAACCTATAACCTTATCACTTACATCACTTCTAGCACTTGAAATTATGACTGGTATATCATATTTCTCTACCACTTCTTTACATACTTCAAGTCCATCCATACCAGGAAGTGTCAAGTCAAGTATAAGTAGGTCATAGTTTTTAATACCCGCACTAAGTCCTAGATATGGGTCTTCATAGTTTGTTATTTTTATATTGTATTGTGCTAGGTATTCGCTTAATATCTCTGCGAACTCTGTATCGTCTTCTATCATTAGTACGTTTATCATCAAAATTACCTTGTTCTTTTTTGATGCCATTATACCACAAATAAGGAGTATGAGGGCTTACATATAAACCCTCTTGATTGTTTTATAAATTCTTTTTTATCAAAGCCATTGTTTCCAATAAACTTCATCATCTTACCTTGCTTCTTTGAACCTCTAAGCTTTTTCATCTAAAATGGTTTTTTGTTTAGAAGTTGCTACCCTTTTGATAACGAAAGTATAAGCTTTTAGTTTTAACAATATGGTAATAATTTGTTAG
>CAZBPU010000011.1:0-28447 GCA_964493845.1 uncultured Sulfurospirillum sp. | reverse complement strand
TTATCATAGGTTTTATTAAAGAAACCATAGGTTAACAGTAGCTTAAAAGTGAATTGAAATTATGAGTAGTTAAGTAATGACCTAAAGGGCTATAAACCCTTTAGATATAAAGGTTATTTTGTACATTTGTCAACAAGATAAAAAATTGATCTATAATCGATACCACTATGCTCACTTAGACCTATTTCACAAGTTTTACTTGTTGAAAATGCATATTTAACATTATTAGGAATTGAACTTTTTAAATTTCTTAATGCTGATTTATTGAGCTCTGGAAAAGTAAAACCACGATCACCTGCAAAACCACAACATCCAACATCTGTTGGTACTATGACATTTGCACTACACATTCTAGCAATCTGTTCAAATTTATCAGCTAAACCAGTTTTTCTAGTACTACAAGTTGTATGAATTACAATAGGCTCTGAGATTTGCTTAAACTCTAACTTATGAACTAAAAATTCTAATATAAATTCAATAGTATCATGAACTTTTAAATCTTTTGGAAAATTTTGAGCTATTGTTTTACTACATGGACTCATGTCACAAAGTATTGGATACTCTCCATTTTTACTTGCCATTCTAAGTTCATCCTCTAACTCTTTTGATTTCTTTTTACCCTCTTTTATATAACCTTTGGAACTAAAAGGCATACCACAACATAAATTTTCTATATTATTTGGTATAACTACTTCATATCCTGCTTTTTCAAGTAATCCTATGATAATAACATCAAGAGATTTTTCACTATCTTTTTCATTAGGATTTGCCATAGTTCTATTTATACAAGAAGAGAAATATACTACTTTATTTTCACTTTTAAGTGTAGTATTACCTTTAAACTTATATCCACTAGGTAAACTTTTAGTCCATAATGGGAGTCTATTTCCACTTAATTTACGTAGGTTAGTGCTCATACTTGTCATAGTTTTATCTGAAATAAGATTTTTATTTATCCACTTTACACCACTCATTGCAATACGACCAGCACTTAAAATAACTCCATAATGATTTACCATACTACCTGCAATATTATGTCCCAATGAACCTATCTGTTCACTTCTTAAGTATTTCGTTAAATTACCAGTATCTATACCAATAGGACATGAAATAGAACATAGTTGACAAGTCGCACAAGTCTCAATTCCATCATACTGAAAAAGTTTTTTAAACTCTTTCAACTCTTCTACTTTTCCTGATTGCTCTAAGCTAACCATATATCTACTACTTGCAATTCTTTGTCTTGGAGTAAGAGTTAAAGCATTTGATGGACATGTAGGCTCACAATATCCACACTCTATACACTTATCTATATAATCATTTGTTATAGGCATTGATTTAAAATTTTTAAGATGAATCTCTTTATCATTATTTAGTATAACACCTGGATTAATTAAACCTTTTGGGTCAAATATATTCTTAATCTCTTTCATAAGATTATAAGCATCTTCTCCCCACTCAAGTTCAACAAAAGGAGCCATATTACGACCTGTTCCATGCTCTGCTTTTAAACTTCCTTTATACTTTACAGCTACTTGATTTGCAACTTCAGCCATAAACTCTTCATATCTTTTAACCTCTTTTTCTTCTTCAAAGGCTTGAGTAAATACAAAGTGTAAGTTACCTTCCAAAGCATGTCCAAAAATCAAAGCTTCATCATAACCATACTTCTTAAACATACTTTGAAGTTCAAGAGTAGCATCAGCTAAATCTTCAATAGGATAAGCAACATCTTCAATGATAACAGTAGTTCCAGATTTTCTTACTGCACCAACTGCTGGAAAAAGTCCTTTTCTAATCTTCCAAAAAAGAGTATATTCTTCTACTTTATCTGTAAAATGCAAAGGAAGTTCCGGAGTTATATGTTTTAATTTATTTAATATTATATCTATATTTTTTTCTAAATCAATTTTACAAGCAGCTCTTGTTTCTACTAAAACTGCTGTAGCCTCATCTCCTAAAGTTTTTAAAAAACTTGGCATACCCTCTTTGTTTTCAACACTTCTAAGACCTGCTCTATCCATTATTTCAGCAGCATTAACATTCTGTCTACATTGAGTTTTCATAACAATTACTGCATCACAAGCATCTTTGATATTTTTAAATATCATTAAAGAACTAGCTTTATCTTTATACTCAGGAACTGTTCTAAAAGTTACTTCTTTTATAAAACCTAAAGTTCCTTCACTACCTATCATAAGATGCTGTATAATATCAATTGGATCTTCAAAGTCTACCAAAGCATTTAAAGAGTAACCACAAGTGTTTTTTATCTTAAATTTTCTTATAATCTTTTCATGAAGAGGTCTATTTTCTATTGTTTTTTGCGACAATGACTTGATATTATCAATAAGATTAGAATGCGTCTGTTTAAACTCTTCTATACTCCTTTTATCGGCCGTATCTAATTCACTACCATCATGAAAAATTATTTTCATACTACTTAAAGTCTTATAAGAATTATCAGTTACACCACAACACATACCACTAGCATTATTTGCAGCAATTCCACCTATCATTGCACAACTTATACTAGCTGGATCTGGACCTATTTTTTTACCAAATGGTAAAAGTGCTAAATTTGCATTACTCCCTATAACAGAAGGTTCAAGCGTTACTAAACTAGCATCTTCATTTATCTTAATTTTATTCCAATCACGAGAGCTAACAATCATAATAGAATCTGTAATTGCCTGACCTGAAAGACTTGTTCCAGCTGCTCTAAATACTACAGGCAATGACATACTAGAAGATAATTTTAATATATCACTAATCTCTTTTGCATTAACAACCCAAATCACTATTTTAGGAATTAACCTATAAAAAGAAGCATCAGTTCCATAAGCTAAAGTATGAAGAGGATCCGTAAATACCCTTTTAGAAGGTAGTATTTGAGTCAATTCATTGTAAAAATCTTTATATTTTCCATGTAATAAATTCATAATATATCCTATAATGTATCTTGATGTATACTTAATTATATTTTAACAATTAAATATAAAAATTGTATGATATTTTTTTGAAAGAAGTTTAAAGTACTGCATATAATCATGCAGTACTTTGTAATTTAAAAGTCTATACCAAACCAACCTGGCTCAATAACTAAAATCGCCAATATAGCAATCTGGATTACAATAAAAGGCATAACACCTTTATATATATCTGTCGTTTTTACACTAGCAGGAGCAACTCCTCTGAGATAAAAAAGACTAAAACCAAATGGTGGAGTTAAAAATGATGTTTGTAAATTCATAGCAATTAAAATTGCGTACCAAACAGGATTAATTCCAAGATTTATTGCAATTGGTACTAAAATAGGAACGATAATATAAGAAATCTCAACAAAATCTATAAAGAATCCTAAAAACATAATAACCAACATAGAAGTTACAATAAATCCCCATTTTTCACCTGGAAGTGACATCATTACCTCTTCAACAATTGCATCACCACCTGTATAAGTAAAGACCATTGAAAATGCTGTTGCTCCAATTAAAATTGCAAAAACCATTGCAGTTACTTTTGATGTTTCTAAAGCACCTTCTTTAAGCATATCTATTGAAAACACCCCATACATTAAGGCTAAAACCATTGCACCAACAGTTCCTACTGCAGCAGACTCTGTAGGAGTTGCAATTCCTGCGAAAATAGATCCTAAAACCAATACAATCAATACAAGTGGAGGGATAATAGCTTTCAAAGCAGTTATAATTTGTCTAATCTTTGTTCCAGCATCTTCTTCTACCGGAATAGCAGGAGCTACATCTTTATTGAAAAATGACACTACAACAATATACAGTATATAAGCACCAACAAGAGAAAGTCCAGGATAAATTGCTGCCTTAAACAGATCTCCAACTGGAACTTGAAAAACATCTCCAAGAATAATTAAAACAATCGATGGAGGTATAATTTGACCCAAAGTTCCTGAGGCACATATAACTCCTGTTGCTAATTTCTTATCATAATTATATTTCAACATAACTGGTAGAGATATAACTCCCATAGCAACAACACTAGCACCAACAACACCAGTTGAAGCGGCTAAAAGTGAGCCGACCAAAACCGTACTAATTGCAACACCACCTCTCATTTTACCAAACAAAGAGCCCATAGATTCAAGTAATCTCTCAGCAAGTCCTGTTTTTTGTAAGATAACTCCCATAAAGATAAAAAGAGGAACTGCCATTAAAATTGTGTTTTGCATAATTGAATAAATTCTAAATGGCATAAATGCAAACATATCAACACCGGTATCAACAAGCCCTTCCATAAGAGGAATACCCTCTTGTATAGCTTCCAAAATTCCAGCAGCTAAACCAAAAAAAACTGAAACAGCTCCAAAAGTAAAAGCAACAGGAAATCCTATAAGCAGCATTGCAAGTGCTGCAAAAAACATAATAATTCCTATCATGATTTCGCCCCTAATTTTTTATCTTCTGGCTTATGTTTTCTATAAATATTTAGATTTTTGATAAAAAACCCAAATGTAAAAAATATTAAAAACCAAAAAGAACCTGGTATAAGAGCTTTAACTATCCAACGATGTGTTAGACCACCTGGATCTCCACTTATCTCATTTGAATTAAATGCTTCCATGACAAACTCTACAGAATTTGTTGCTACTAGTAAAGATATTGGAAGTATAAAAACAACTGATCCCATCATATTTATCCACGCTTTTTTTCTAATACTCCATCTATCATATATAATATCAACTCTTACATGAGCATCTTCCATCAAAGAGTATGACATACCTAAAAGAATCAAAACTGAAAACAAATGCCATTCCATCTCTTGCATTGCAATTGAACCTTGCGAAAAAACATATCTCATAACAACATCATAAAATACATTAATTGTCATAAGTAACATAACAATGAACAAAAATGTACCTAAAGCTTTTGTTAATTTATTATAAAATATTTCTATTTTATCAAGCATAACCATCCTTATTTTATATTTTGAGGGACCCGCTACCTCTAATTTTAAATTTTGTAAAATTCAGTATTAAGTAAACTTTAAAAAATTTAACCACCACTAAAGTGGTGGTTATATTCATATCCTAAAGATTGTCTTTAAGGTATTGATAATCTGACATTTTAGTCCACTCTCTAGATTTCTTCTGATAAGCAGCTTGAGAATCTAAAATCTCTTTTAATAAAGGATGACCTTTAATTTTTTCAGCGATAAGTTTCTTGTTTGCAGCTTTCATAGCATCCATAACTGGCTTTGGAAAAGTTTTAACTTTAATATCTGGATATTCAGTCTTAATCTTAGCCCAAGCTTCAGTACTCATATAATAGTTTTCTATATACATATCATATGCAGCAACTCTCATAGCTACTCTTAAAATCTCTTTATTTTTATCACTAAGTTTGTTAAACTTTTTCTTATTTACTAAGAATTGTAACTCAGTAGCTGGCTCATGCCAACCAGTATAGTAATAAGGAGCAACTTTATAGAATCCCATTCTTATATCCATTCCAGGTCCAACCCATTCCAACGCATCAATAGTACCACGTTCTAGTGAAGTATATAATTCACCCGGAGCAATATTTGTTACAGTAAGTCCAAGTTGAGCCATAATCTCTCCAGCAAACCCTGGAATTCTCATCTTAAGACCTTTTAAATCATCTAAAGTATTAATCTCTTTTCTAAACCAACCACCCATCTGATTTCCAGTGTTACCACCAGGATATGATAAAACTTTATGTTTTGCATAAGCTTTTTCCATAAGCTCCATACCCCCTCCATAGTAAAACCAAGAATACTGTTCAGGAGTAGTCATACCAAAAGGCATAGTTGTAAAAGGAAGAAGGTTTATATCCTTACCTTTCCAATAATATGATGCAGAGTGCCCCATCTCATACTGACCAAGTTTTACCATATCTAAGATTCCAAATGGTGCCTTATGTTTATTTGAAGCATCAACACGAATTGTAAAGTTTCCTCCACTCATCTTTTTTACCATATCTGCCATATTTGTTACAGCAGTTGAAAATGGTATAGCCGTAGGACCCCAAGTGGTAGCTATTTTCCACTTAACTTTTTTTTCAGCAGCTTGTGCACTAATTGCTAATGCAGCTACTAAACCTAAAGTTCCAAGAACTTTTGTTATCTTCATACTTTCTCCTTTTAAAATTTAACCAAGTTTAACAATGGTACATGACATGGATATGATATTTTATATTATATAGAGCCACAAAGATAACTTGTTTACTTTTTAGTTACTATTAGTTACAATCATCTTCTTTCTTAAAAAGGTAACCAACATCTACTGCTGTATCTATACAATCAAATGGAATTTTTTTTCTTACTCTTCGTACAAGAGAGCGAATAGAATCAATACTGGCAAAATTACCCTCCCAAACAATAGCTTGGATACTATCGAAAGATATTACCTTTCCTCTATGTGTTAAAAGTAAGTTCAAAAGAAGTCTTTCTTTTCGAGACAGGTGCTCTTGTTTACCATCAACTTCTAAAATACTCTCTTTAAAATTAAAAATATAACTTTTTGTTATTTCAATTAAATCATGATCTAAATTACATAATTTTTCAATCTTTATTTCTAACTCATCTATAAAAAAAGGTTTCTTTATATAATCATTACAACCATAATTATATGACTGTTTTATTACATCAAGCTCAACTGTAGAACTTATTATAATAACTGGAGTATCCATATTGAATTCTCGTATCTTTTTAAGTATTTGTGTTCCATCTAAAGTAGGTACATTTATATCTAAAACAAAACAAGTATATCCATTATCTATTGAATCATACGCTTCTTGACCATCTATAAAGCTGTCTACTATAAAACCTTTTACTTCAAGTCTTTTAACTATTGTTTCATTTAATCTTTTATTATCTTCTAATAATAAAATTTTCATTTTAATTTTTCCTTATTTGGTACTATTATGTTGAACACCGCACTATTATGATAGTTATATGCACTTATTTTTCCATTCATTTTATCTTCAATTATAACTTTAGCCATATATAAACCCAATCCTGTTCCATCTCTATTTGTTGTAAAAAATGGATCAAATATAAAATTTATTGTCTTTTTTGGTATTGCTCCTCCATCATCTCTTATATTAATACTAGCACTATTTTTTTCAGCTGACACTTGTATAGTAATATTTTTACCTTTTTTAGCACTTACTATTTTGTTTTTGGCATTATTTATTATATTTAAAAGCACTTGTTTAAACTCATTTTCATAACCAAAAACTTGTACATACTCATCTTTACATATAACACTAAGTTTAATATGAGAGTAAAAAACCTGTCTTCCTATTATCTCTAAAACCTCATCTAAAGCTTTTTTTGCACAAAAAATAATTTTTTTTGTAGATGGCTTCAAAAAATTTCTAAAATCTTTATGTGTTTGTGACATATATTGAATCTGAATCATAGATTCATTTACAAAATCACGCATTTTCTTTTCACTCATCTCACCTTGAATATAACTAAACTCCATATCTTGTAAAATAGCTGACAACTCAACTAAAGGTTCATTCCATTGATGTGCAATAGCTCCTACCATTTCACCCATTTCTGCTAGTTTTGATTGCTGTATGAGAAATTGCTTTTGTTGATTTCTCTCTGTTACATCATCCATAATTGTTACAATTCCACCAATATTTCCATCAATATTAGAATATACTGTTTTATTATAAGTCATAACTCTGGAACTTCCATCTGGAAGATGAAGAGTCATTTCAAAATTATCTGTAGCCTCGTCTCTTAAAAGTTCTTTATCTTTTTGTCTCTGCTCTTTTGCCCATCTTTCCGGGAAAAAATCAAAAACACTTTTACCTAAAATCTCTTTTTTTGTTTTTCCCAATAAATCTGCAAAAGCTTTATTACACCCTACATATTGTCCATTTAAATTTTTATAATTCATTGGGTTTGGAATTGTATCCATTAAAACAGCTATAAACTTAAGTTGACTAGAGAGTGCTAATTCACTTTTTTTTCTTTTCATCACATTTATTGCTAATAAAACTAAAATAATACTGATAATAACGATGATAGTAATTATTGACCATACTAAATACTTATACTCTTCATAAAAAGAGAATGGTTTATTAATCTCTTCATAAATATTTATATCATCAGGTACTTTAATGTTATACTCTTTTAACTCATTGTAATCAAACATATATTTATTTGGACTCTTTTTCAAAATAGGCATTTTTCTCGGGTCAGCCCCTTTTAAAATCTTATCTACCATCTTTACAGCAGAGTGAGCTTGAGCTGTTGCACTTGTTAAAACACCTCCAACAATACCTTCTCCAAGATAAAAATCCCAAAGTCCATATATAGGAGTATTAGATACTTCTCTTACTTGTCTTAAACTCTCTTTATGTGTAAAAAAATTTCCTGCTTTATCTTTAAAAAGAAGTACCCAAAGTATAGCTGTTCTAGTAGGTAAATGTTTAACTTTATTTTTTAGCTCCTCTATAGCCATATTATCTATATATTCAAATTTTAATTTATCTTTATAAAGTGGTAAAACTTGATTTATATCTCTTTTTAGTGCATATCCTGTACGAGATCTATCATTAATAATAACAATCTTTTCTAAAGTAGGATGAATTTTTAATATCAAATCTATATTTTTTTTAATATCAACTTTTTCAACAACTCCAGTCATATATGAGCGCATATTATTCTCATATATCATGGCATCATCAAAGTTATTGATACCTAAAAAAACAACTGGCAAATCTTTAAAAAGATGTTCATGGTATCTTATAATAAATTCTAAGGCATTGTTATCAGCTGCAACTACTAAATCAAAACCTCTATTTTTAAACTGCTCTTCATATAATTCAAACAATCTATCAAAATATAAAGTAGTAGCTACTTTTTTTGTATCCATATATACTGTTGTTAAAGATGCTTCTGTGCTATTTTCAAACTTAGTCTCAAAAACTTTTGATATATCATCACTCCACTTATACCCTCTATGATATGAATGAACTAAAAGAATATCTCTTGGTACTGCAGAAGCAAATATATCAATAGCAAAAAAAACAACTAGTAAAAACAGAACTTTTTTATACAAATGTACTTCCAATATTAGAATAAAAGCCTAATTATATCAGATTTTAATTATTGCAACTAGGAATGCCTTGTGAGTCACTTGCAAACTCTATAAGAAAATTTAACATTTTCTTTTTCTGTTTTTGAAATTTTTCTGATTTTAAATATGGTAATGCTTTTGGCTCATCATGATGAAATGATATAAGAGCTTTTGCACCATTTGCAAAATACTCTTCCCACTCATAACTTATAGCTAAACCACCACCACGATTTCCTTTCCCATGGCAAGATGAACACTGTTTTAAATAATACTTTTGTCCCGCAATATTTTTGGCAGCAAAGGAAGTTGTACTAAAAACTGATATAGACATAAAGATAAAAAATATTTTATTTAGCATATTTATCTCCGTATCTTTTTTTAAATCTTTTCAATGCATCATTTGCCCATTCACTCATATCTTCCACACTCCAGTAACCATAAATAACCATATGCTTTTTATTACTTCTAGTTAACTTCTCTTCATTTGGTCCCATAAAAAATATAGCAGGAGTAACACTTGTAATAAATCTTTGTGGAGCTTGATCTGTAACATCTTCTTCTATACTATCCGAACCAGTAGAACCATCTAATGAAAGAAGAACAAAATCTCTATTAAGTTGTTCTGCTAATTTAGGAGTTGGAAATACATTTTCAATCATCTTAGGACAATAAAAACAATTTCTCGAATGAATAAAAAGTAAAATAGGTTTTTTCAACTCAACTGCTTTTGCTTTTGCTTCATCTAAGTTTCTATACCAATCAGTAGATAATTCAATCAAATCAGCCGAAAGTGATGATAACATCAATAAAATAACAAATAATAATCTCAAACAAATCTCCTTGTTTAGTTAAGTAATAATTTAATTGTAAATTAATTATACACATAATATCTTGATATTAATCAATTGGCACTTTAAGGGCACTTTGAAATTGTAAAATTGTAAAAGTCAGAAATGGCTAATCTCAAAAAGGAGGAAAATATGTTGAAAAAAAGCATATTTATGATGTTTCTTTTCTTCGCATTCGCAATTGGCGCAAATGCAGCTGATAAAGGCTGTATGTCGTGTCACAACGGATTAGAAGATATAAGACATCAAGATTCTGACATGATGAAACAGATAAAAGCATTGGGCGCGGGCATTGGCGATCCTGATGGCTGTACTGTTTGTCATGGTGGTAACGTAAAAGCTACTAAGAAAGAAATGGCGCACAAGGGTGCTCCAAATCATCCAGGTGGTCTAGAGGCATTTGTTAGAGATCCAGGAAGTATCTGGATTGCTGATAAAACTTGTGGTCTATGTCACGCTACAACTGTATCAAACATGAAAAAAGGTTTGATGGCAACTGAAGCTGGAAAGATTCAAGGTAACCTACACTCATGGGGAAGTGAACCAACTAAAAAAGTTAAGTTTGCAAACTATGATGTAAAAGATGAAGATGGTAAAGAGCCAGCTTGGGGAACAGATACTTATAAGAAGTATATGTTAAATATGATGGATAAATATCCTGACCAATTCCCAACTGAACTTAAGCAACTTCCACTACCACCTCAAGGTCCACAAGACTTAATAGGTAAAACAGATGCTGAAATCGGTTATGCTGCTTCTATTACTTACCAAAGAAGTGATTGTCAAAGATGTCACATTGGTGTAAGAGGTAGAAAAGGTAGAGGTGACTGGAGAGGTATGGGTTGTTCAGCTTGTCATATCCCTTATGGAAACGAAGGTATCTATGAAGGTAACGACAAATCAATCGATAAAAAAGAGCATGGTCACTTACTAGTTCACACTATGCAAGCATCTCGTGAAGCTAAAGTTTATGTTCCAAGTACAGGCGTAACTTTTAGTGGTATGCACCCTGAAACTTGTAACTCTTGTCACAATAGAGGTAAGAGAATTGGACCAAGCTACGTTGGTATGATGGAACAACCTTATGGTTCTCCATTAAACGAAGGTGGTAAAAGCCAATCTAAAACTCACGGTAAGAGATATAAGCATATCAAATCTGATCTTCACTTTGAAGCAGGTATGACTTGTCAAGATTGTCACACATCTATCTCTATGCATGGTGATGGTAGTATCGCTGGAACTACTCTAGCTCAAGTTGAAGTTGAGTGTTCTGATTGTCATGGTACAAACAAAGACTATCCATGGGAACTTCCTATTGGTTATGGTGAAAAGTTTGGTATAGAGACTCCTGAAGGTCCTCGTGGTCTTGCGACTACTATTCCTGATTGGATGACTTATGGTACTGTTTATGACAAAGAGGGTGGATATATTATGTCTACTCGTGGTAACCCACTAGGTAACGTAGTTAAGAAAAAAGGTGCAAATGAAGTACTTGTTCACTTAGCTAGCGGTAAAGACCTTATGGCTCCACTACTTAAAGAGAAGCATGTAAACAATACATGGAAATCTAAAGAAGCTAAAGTATCTATGGATTCTGTTCAAGCTCACATGGATAACCTAGAGTGTTATGCTTGTCATGCTGATTGGGCTCCACAGTGTTATGGTTGTCATATCAAAGTTGATTATACTAAAGGTAAGTCAAAAACTGACTGGGTAGCTAGTGGTGCAACTCACTTTAAAAATGGTGAGACTTTAGAGTCTGTTCTTGGTACTAAAGGTGCTAAACAGATGGGTAAAGCAAGTGAAACTAGAAGTTACTTAAGATGGGAAGACCCAATTTTAGGAATCAATGGTGAAGGCCTTGTAACTCCAATCATCCCTGGTTGTCAAGTTACATATACAGTAATCGGACCAAATGGGAAAACTCTTGTTCTAAACAAACAAGCTCAAGTTCCTGATGGACCAAATGGCTCACTTGTAGCTGGTACTGATATGAGTCCTGTTCAACCTCACACAACTGGTAGAAAAGCTAGAACTTGTGAAAGTTGTCACTCTAATCCTAAGACATTAGGTTATGGTATCCAAGATGGACAGTTTATGACTGGACAAGGAAAAGATTTCTACTTAGACCTTGAAAATCTAAATAGAAAAGATCCTAAGAAGCAAGAACTTGCATCTAAAAATACAACTGTACAGATGAAAGCAATTCCTGGTATGAACTACGACTGGTCAACAGTAGTAGATAGAAAAACTGGAAAGCAACTTCAAACTGTTGGTACACACTGGCCAGCATCTGCTCCTCTTCCAAAAGATATGAGAGATAAGATGGAAAGAACTGGTGTTTGTATGGGATGTCATGAGCATATGTCAAATAAAGCACTATGGGATAAGTTAAATACTAACCCTGGTATTTTAAACGATAAAGACCACATTAACAAAGTTAGTGGAATCTTTATGGATGCAGCTAAGGCTGCTAAATGATAAAAACTTTTTATAAAGTTTTAGGGCTACTTTTAGTAGCCCTTTTTATCTTCTCTGGCTGTGAAGATAAAACAGTTGTTACTGAAACTAAAGCAAAAATCATGAAAGAGAAAGCTGTGCCACAAAGTAAAATAGAGACTCATACAGCGGCTAAAAAAGTAGCTCCTAAAGCAATAAAACGTGATATAAGTAGTATTACTCAAGATAATGCAAAAATATCTTCAAATGGAAAATATGGATTGATTATTTTTGAAAGCTCTACATGTAAGTATTGCGATCAACTAAAAGATGATATCTTAGGAAGCGAAGATTTAAAAAATCGTCTTACAAATGACTTTTCAACATATAGTTTATCTATAGATGAAAATAGAATGCACCTTTTAGATCATCAAGGTGAAATGTCTCAAGTTGATACAAAAACTTTGATTGAAATATATGGTGTTCAAGCTACTCCTACTCTTATCTTTACAGATAAGCAGACTAAGAGTATTTTTATAGTTCCTGGATATATGGGACCAGATCAGTTTAAAGCTACTTTAGATTTTATAGAATCTAAAAGATGGGAAGGCGTAAACAGAAAAACTGGTGACATTTATAAAGAATTAAAACAATTTTATATTAAAAAAGGTATACTAAAGGGCTAAGATTACTCTTAGTTCTTTAAGTATATAAAAAGGGGAGTGACGATGAAAAAATTATTTGGATTATTTGTTTTAATTTTACTTTTTTCAACAAGTATAATTGCATCAGATATAATTTCATATAGTAAAAAATTAAAAGCCGATGGCAAAAATGTAATGTTTATTTTGGGAAGTAAAAACTGCCCATATTGTGAAGTTTTAAAAAAAGATTTAAATACAAATGAAGAGTTGAGTTCTTTAATAAAAGGTAAAATGAATGTCTATTACATTCCAATTGATGAGCAAGAAAGTTTTGAAATTGGGGACAAAACACCTCCTGTAAAAACAACTTCTCTATCTTTAAAAATGCAATTTGGCTCAAGAGTAACTCCAACTATTGTCATGTTTGATAAAGGCTGGAATAGACTTATACAGCTTCCAGGGTATACAGATCCAAAGCGTATGAAGGCTTTTTTAAAGTATGTCAATACTGGTTTATATAAAAATAAAGATTTTGGAGAATATTTAAAAGAAGAAGGTGTCTTGTAGAGGTGCTTTATAATTGAAAATAATTCTACTTGAAGATGATGAACTAATTGCTGAAGAGATAAAGCTCTATTTTGAGATAAAAAATCATAGTGTAGAGTGTTATCTCAATGGTGAGGAGCTTTTAGAAAACGCTAATATCTATAGTACAGATATATTTTTATTAGATATAAATATGCCAGTAAAAAATGGTATAGAAACACTAGAAGAGATAAGATCTATGGGAGTTCAAACTCCTGCAATATTTTTAACTTCAATGAGTGACATAAACACTATAAAACTTGGATTTCAAGCTGGTTGTAGTGACTATATACGAAAACCTTTTCATTTTGAAGAGCTAGAGCTTCGTATGAACAAACTAGTTCTTGAAATTACTTCAAAAAAAGTTCGATTAGGACCAGATCAATTTTATGATACAACATCTATGGAACTTTACGACTGCAAAAAAATCATAGACTTTACAGAAAATGAAAAAAATCTTATCTATTATCTTGTAAAAAATCTTAACCATGTAATTAATAGTAACACTTTAATGGATTATGTTTGGGATGATAAGATAGTTAATAGTAACACGTTAAGAACGCAAATAAAAAAAATACGTACTAAATTATCTTATGACTTCATACAAAATATAAGAGGAACTGGCTACAAAATAGAAAGCTACCATGATTGAGTTAGCAAATTTAAAAAAACAAAATAAAAAATTTAAGATAACTCTACTACTCTCTTATATAATCTTTGCAATACTAATACTAGCTGGAATTTATCTTCTACATGTAAAATTTTCAGCAAATGAGTCGATTAAAAATTTTAAATTAGAAGTTCAAAAAGAGGCTAGTTATAAAGAAAATTTCTATAAAGAATTTTATGCTAAAAAATCAAATACAATAAAAGCATTAGCTGAAAATAGAATTTTACAAAAATTTATCAAAACAGATAAAAGAAGATATGAAAACATAGATTCACTATTTAAAACATTTATGCTTTCTGATAAAAACTATATGCAATTAAGATATATTGATAAAAATGGACAAGAGATAATACGATTAGATAGAAAAGATATAGGTAGTAAACCAATAGTTATCAAAGCAAATAGTTTACAAAATAAGTCAGCTAGATATTACTATAAAGCTTGTTGTCGCATCAATAAAAATGAAGTTTGGTTCTCGAAAATAGATCTCAATATAGAACATGGCCATATAGAAAAGCCAATAAAACCTGTCTTGAGAGTAGCACATCAAGTATACAATGGCTCATCTTTTGAAGGCTTTGTAATCATCAATATATTCATGCAGCCATATTTAAATACTCTTACAGAATCATCCACTTTCGATGTCTATCTTATCGATAAATATGGTAATTTTCTTATTCATAAAGACCACAATAAAAACTGGACAAAATATCTTAACACAAAATACAACATTATAGATGAATTTCAAATACAAGAAAAAGAGATATTTAGTAAAAGACCAATCTTTAATGAAGAAAATAGATATTTTATACAGCCACTTATATATAAAAATTATGATGAATATAGACTCGTATATTTTGAAAATGCAGCAAAAATAGCAAAAACAAAAGAGCTAGTTAAAAAAAGAGTTCTTTTTACCATAATATATGCAATATTAATAGCTATTCCATTTGCTTATATCTCATCATCTCCTGCAAAAAAAATATATCAATCACTCTATACAAAATCAAATGATATAACAGAATTAGCTAATAACTTAGGAAAAAGGGTAGAAGAAGAGATTGAAAAGAATAGAGCCAAAGATAGAATACTAGAAAATCAAGCAAAACTTGCAGCACTAGGAGAGATGATAGGTAATATTGCTCATCAATGGAGGCACCCTATAACAAGAGTAAGCTTAATCTTACAAAATATGAAAACTTTTAAATCTCTAGGTAAACTAAGTGATGAACAATTTAATAAATATATCAATAATACACTAGAACAGATGGATTATATGTCACAAACGATAGATGATTTTAAGAATTTTTATATACCAGACAAAAAAATATCAATTTTTAATGTAAAACAATCCATAAAAGATACATATAAAATAATAGGTGCTTCTATAAAACACGAAGGTATCAAAATTGCAATAGAAGTACAGGAGAACTTTAATGTAAAAGGGTATAAAAATCAATTTTCACAAGTCATATTAAATATAATGCATAATGCCCGAGAAGCTCTAGAAGAAAAAAATATAAAATCTCCTTTTATAAAGATAAAACTTTTTACTGAAAATAATATAAATAAAGTAACTATTGAAGATAATGCAGGGGGCATAAAAGAAGATGCTCTACAAAAAGTCTTTGATGCATATTTTACAACAAAAGAAAAAAGTGGGACAGGAATTGGACTTTATATGTCAAAAGTTATAATAGTAGAAAACTTTTCTGGTAATTTACGTGTGAAGAATACCCTAGAAGGAGCACTCTTCACGATAGAGTTACCTAAAATCTAAATAATAAAAAAGTGTTTTGGATTTTTAAGTATTGCGCCATGCTCAGCTATAGCTTCATCTGGCATATTATAACGCTCATTAAAAATAGTTTTATGATACTGAACTTCATCATTTATAACTTCAAAAACCATCGTTTCATAAACAAGTTTTTTTACATCATCTTCAAACCATGAATGTCGAACATGCATACTAATGGTAGAGACTAAAAATTCTCTACCATCTACTTTTAAAACATTTTTTAACTCTAAATCTCTCATAGGTTAACCCTTTAGAAGAATATCTTATTTATCATTACTGCAGATACTGCAACAGGTACTAAATATTTTATCGAAAAATACCATAAAGCAAAGACAGTATCATTCATATACTCTTTTAACATTGAATATACCTTAGAACGGTCTAAAACATAACCTACAAATACAGCTATCATAATTCCACCTAGAGGTAGCATAATAGAAGAACTCATAAAATCTAATATGTCAAATGTTCCTTTACCACCAAATGTTACATATGATGCAAACTCTTTTACGTTTGATAATAATGCCATTATACCAAGTATATATGTTGCAGAACCAACTATAAATAGTGATTTTGCTCTTGAGTAGTCAAATCTACTCGTCATATAGAGGATAGTAGGCTCAACAATAGAGACAGCTGAAGTAATACCTGCAAATCCTAATGCCACAAAAAATGCAACACTAAAAATACTTCCTAAGCTTCCAAACTCAGAGAATACTGGTGGAAGAGAGATAAATACAAGTCCTGGACCAGCACTTGGCTCTGCTCCAGCATTAAATAAAAATGAAAATATAACAAGTCCTGCAATAAGAGCAATAGCTGTATCTATAAAAGCAACACTTGCTGACGCTTTTAGAACATTAGACTCTTTTGGAAGAGATGCAGCATAAGTCATAATTGTTCCCATACCTAAAGACAGAGTAAAAAATGCATGCCCAACTGCTTTTAAAACAGTAGTATTAGTTACTTTTGACCAATCTGGAACAAAAAGAAAACTTACAGCTTGTGAAAAACCATCTAAAGTCATTGCATAAAAGAACAAGGCAACAAGAATTATAATCAAAAGTGGCATTAAAATAAGATTTACTTTCTCAATCCCTTGTTTTATACCACGAGTTACTATAAAAATAGTTATAAAAAATGCTATATTAAAATAGATAAACTGAGAAGTTGCATCAGAAGTAACCATACCACCAAATGCATCACCAGCTTCCTTTACCGAAGTAGGTAAGTTCGTTATAGAAGTTACTACATACTTTATAATCCAACCAATAACAACTGTATAAAAGGCTAGTATTAAAACTCCCGTGGATATCATAAAACCAGCATACTTCCAAATGTGCCCATTTCTTGGAGCTAGTTTTTCAAATGTACTTACAACATCGTTTCTACCAGCTTTACCAAGAATAACCTCTGCAATAAATAAAGACAATCCTATTAGAGTAATAGTAAGAAGATATATAAGAACAAATGCTCCTCCTCCATTCTCTCCCGTCATATATGGAAATTTCCATATATTACCTAATCCTACTGCACTTCCCGCAGCAGCTAGTATAAAACCAATCCTGCTAAATCTAGCAACTTTCATCAATAATCCTTTATATTAAAGGCGATATTCTAGCATAATTTCGGTGATATTGTTAGTGCAGAGTAAGAAAAGGCAGTCTTTCGACTGCCTTTTTATTATTTTTTATAGAAAGTTTTTTTCAAAACTAATATTTGCTATTTTTCTATAGCAAACATACTTTTTAAGTATAGATACTCAGACATTTTAGACCAAGTTCTAGCTTTTTTAAGATATGCTCTTTGAGACTCTATAATCTCTTTTGTAAGAGGTCCTCTTTTTTCAAGTCCTACCATTAAATCATCATTTGCTTTTTTCATAGCTTTTATAACAGGTAATGGAAATTCTTTTACTTTGATATTAGGATAATCTTTTTTCATTTTTACCCATGCAGTTGCACTAGCATCAAAGTTTTCAAAAAACATATCAAATGCTGTTTCTTTCATAGCAACAGTAAGGATAGTCTGTAAATCTTTTGGAAGTTTATTAAAAGCCTTTTTATTTACCATATACTGCATCTCACTTGCAGGCTCATGCCATCCAGTGTAGTAGTATGGTGCAACTTTATGAAATCCCATCTTAATATCCATACCAGGTCCTACCCATTCAAGAGCATCAATAGTACCACGTTCTAATGCAGTATAAAGCTCTCCTCCAGGTATATTTGTTGGTTTAACACCAAGCTTTGCCATAATTTCTCCAGCAAAACCAGGAATTCTCATCTTAAGACCTTTTAAATCATCTACTGTCTTAATCTCTTTTCTAAACCATCCACCCATCTGAACACCAGTGTTACCACCTGGAAATGAGTACATTTTATGTTTAGCATAAGCTTTTTGCATAAGCTCTAATCCACCACCATAATAAAACCATGAAGTTTGCTCTTCATAATTCATACCAAAAGGCATAGATGTGAAGAAAAGAGTATTTATATCTTTTCCTTTCCAATAGTATGACCCAGAATGTGCCATCTCATACTGTCCAAGCTTAACCATATCAAAAACACCTAGTGGTGCTTTATGTTTATTTTTATCATGAATATCAATAATAAAACGTCCGTTTGACATCTCTTTTACCAATTTTGCAAGTTTTTGTGGAGGAGATGCAAGTGGAGTAAGTTGTTTTGGCCAAGTCATAGCCAACTTCCATTTATAAACTTTTTCTTTAGCAACTGCATTCATAGCAAATGAAGAAATCACTGCTAATACTAATAGTATTTTACTAAAATACTTAATATTCATACCTAACCCTTTTGAGATAATTTATGTCCGAAATAGACATTACATGATAATACTAAAAACAAATTTAAATTTTGCTTTTTATTTAATTTTTAAGTGTTTTTATTTAAGTAAGTTACAAATTGTAGTATGGTGCGCCAGAGAAGATTTGAACTTCCACGCCCGTTAAGGCACCGCCCCCTCAAGGCGGCGTGTCTACCGTTCCACCACTGACGCATAAAATTGAGTTTAACGAGGGAAAATAGAGGTTACAGGAAGTAACCTCTTTGTGTTACATAAATGGGTTTGCGTAAAGTGCAATCAAAGATACAACAAGTGCATAAATAACTTGTGCTTCAATCATCGCTAATGCGATGAACATTGTAGTCATTAGTTTACCACCAAGACCTGGGTTTCTTGCAGTTCCTGCGATAGTTGCAGCAGCAGTATTACCCATACCTACAGCTCCACCTAGAGCAGCAAGACCAAGACCAACTGAAGCAGCTAGTACTGAATATGACTTAAGCATTTCGCCTTCACCAGCGAATGCAGCTGTAGCGATAGCTACAATTAAAAATAAAACCTTTTTCATTTAGGTTTTCTCCTTATAATTTTTTATACAAAGTCCGTTCGGATAGTGTCCCTACTTACCACTTTGTTTCGATTGGGATTCTATCTAAAGTTTAGTTAAAATCCCATTAATTTACTATTTCTCTAATCCTAAACCAATTTTTCTACCATTTTGCTCTAAGATTTTTACTTTTACTTGCTGGTCAACTTCTAAGTAATCACTAACTTTTTCTACTCTATGATCAGCAATTTTTGAGATATGAAGAAGTCCATCAACACCACCGGGAAGTTCTACAAATGCTCCAAAATCTACAATACGAACTACTTTTCCATCAAGTATTTCACCTTCTGCAAATTTTGGCATAGGTTTCTCCTCACGACGAGGACGCCCTCCTCCTCTATTATCTCTTCCACCACGTCCACCAAATGATGGCTTATTTACGATTTCCATGATTTCACTTTTTGCAGCTTCAACTTTTGTTTTACTTCCGCCTGCAATCTTAACTTCACCTTTATCACGCTCAAGGTCGATTGATACTTCAAATCTTTCTATAAGATCACGTATAACTTTTCCACCTTGACCAATGATATCTACTATCTTTGAAGGATCTATACTGAAAAGTTCTAGTTTAGGAAGAATATCACTATTTATCTCTATCTCTTTATCCGCTTCTTCCATAATACTTAAAATATGATTACGTCCATCTTTTGCTTGATAAAGTGCTTCTTTTAATACATCACGTGAAACACCACCAAGTTTAATATCCATCTGAAGAGCCGTAATTCCATCTCTAGTACCAGCTACTTTAAAATCCATATCTCCATCATGGTCTTCAAGCCCCATTATATCAGTAAGAACTGCGTGTTTATCTCCTTCAAAAACAAGTCCCATAGCAATCCCAGCTACAAGTTTACTTGTTTCAACTCCAGCAGCACGAAGTCCTAAAGAACCGGCACAAATTGTTGCTTGAGAAGATGAACCATTTGATTCAAGAATTTCTGAAACCAATCTAATAGTTTGTAATCTATTTGGACTAAGAAGTGGCTCTAATGCACGACGTGCAAGATTACCATGACCTAACTCTCTACGTCCTGGAGGTCTAAGTGGACCTGCTTCCCCTACAGAAAAACCTGGGAAGTTATAATTAACCATAAAATCATCAGTCATAGTGCCTTTATTTGTTAATGATTCATACATTTGACCATCTTTATCACCACCTAAAGTGATAATTGCAAGTGCTTGAGTTTGTCCCCTTGTAAAAAGACAACTACCATGTGCATTTGGAAGTAAATTTGTCTCAATACTAATAGGCCTTACTTCTGTTAAACTCCTTCCATCAGCTCTTACTCGTTCATATACTATCATTTCACGAACTATTTTCTTTTTGTATTCATTTACAACAGCACTAACAAGCTCTTTTTCCCACTCTTCTTTTATAGCTGTATCATCAGTCATAATTGTCTTAATGATATTATCTAAATCTCTTGCTCTTTCACTCTTCGCCATTTTTTCAACTGCAAGCTTGACATCTTCTTTATAAAACTCTTCTACGTAAGCATATATTGAATCATTTTTCAAATCTGCTTTGTATTCAAGCACTGCATCTTCTTTTTTAAGAGGAGTAAAAGTAGTCTCATAAGCAGTTGTTGCAGCCGTAATTGCACTTTGAGCAACATCTATTGCTTGAAGTATTGCATCTTCATCAAATTCATTTGCACTATGAGAAGAAACTATACTATCACCTAAAGCTGGGTCAAGCATAGGATCAATAGCAGCTATTGGCATATCAATTATCTCATTAGTTGCGATTGAGCGCATCTCAATCATAAGAAGCTCCTCTTTTGTTCCTGCAACGTATAAATCAAGAGAACTAGATTTTAATTCACTATTTGTAGGATTTACAACATACTCACCATCAATAAAGCCAACTCTTACACCAGCAACATTTTTATTGATTGGTATATCAGAAAGATACATTGCTGCACTTGCCGCATTCAGAGCTGCAACTTGTAAATCAACTTCAGGATCGCAACTAAGTACAAAAAGTGTAAGTTGAGTTGGATAAGCATATCCATCTGGGAAAAGTGGTCTTAAACTCCTATCAATAACTCTCGAAGTCAGTGTCTCAAAATCTCCTGGTTTTGTCTCTCTTTTTATATATCCACCAGGAATTCTTCCTGCCGCATATGTTTTTTCTATATACTGAACTGTTAAAGGAACAAAGTTTCCATCTACTGGATTTTCATCTCTAGAAACAGCTGCTAAAATTACTGTATCTTTTATCTTCAACATCACTGAACCAGCTGCTTGACGAGCAACTTTCCCTATATCATAAATCTCTTCTTGATTATTTACTTCTATTTTATATTCCATTCAATTCTCTCCTTTGGAACGGTAAGTAATTTTTACTATTACTAATTATTTCTAACACTGCATCTGTGTCTAACTCTTTTAACATCTGATAATAAAACTCTACATCTACAAAATTTAAAACTTTATGCACAAAAAATATCTCATCTGTTACAGGCTCTAATGATTTTAAAACATCTGCTGAAAGTATTGGTGTAGCATAAGCTACTGACTTTGCACCACTGTTAATAACTGTCTTTACTGCTGACATAACAGTCATACCTGTTTCACACCCTTCATCCACTAATAAAATATTTTTTCCACCTAAAGTTCCAATTAAATCTCCTTTTCTATATTTATACACTTTTGGCAATATTTTTTCTTCATATTGCCTATGCGCTTCACCATATATAAAATCTAAATTTATTTCAAATGCATCTACTAACTCTTTATGCAAAACTATCTCTTCTGTCTCACTTACCATACCTATAATACACTCTTTATTATTAGGGGCACAAATAGGTTCACAAAAAAGTAAGTCATAATTTAAATTTAATTTTTTAGCTAGCATATTTGCTATAGGTACTGCTTGTGGAGAAATACAAACTATTAAACAATTACTCTCTTTCATATTTCCTTTTGGAAGAACTTCAATAAGTTTACTAGTTGCATCTGCCCTATTATCAAACAAAAAATCAGTTGGCACTTTTATTCTCTTTTGTAAAGTCATAACTTATTCCACCTATAGGGTATAAGTTAAATGTCAAATAAATACCACTTTTATTTATTGAACCCAGAGTAGAACTATTTGGTTCAATCTCTTCTCTATATGCTATACGATAATCCCAACACTTCTTTTTCATTGTCCAACCAACCTGCCAAGATTTGAAAAAGTCATTTTGTATATCATAATTCATACTAGCAAAAAAATTATAATTTTTCACATAATTAGTATCAACTGAAAATGTGAGATAATTATCTACTTCATCATTACTATCTTTTTGATAAGTATGAATAAACTTTGTAGTATACTCATCTATCTTCCATTTTAATGAAGTTTGAAATTTTGAAAACCTAGAAAATTCATGAGAATAGTTTAATAAGTTACTTAATGTTAAATCATCACTAAAGTATATGTGAATATTGTTACTTAAATCTTGATATCTATATTCATTAGCTGCCAAATCACCCATAAGTATAGACTGTCTTAAAGTATGGGAAACTAATTTTTTTCCACTTTTATCATAAAAGAATTCTACTAAACTCAAGGAAATATTCTCTTTTGTATTAATTACTAAAGAATCTAACTCATTTAAATCAGTATCTTCAAGCATTTTTTCAAAACCATCACTTTTTCTACTAGATCCAGGTATTGTATAATCTGCTACTAAACTCAAAGTATGTAAAAATTTTTCATATGGTTTCGCTAATTCTGAATAGAGCGATAATCTATGAAAATTTTGTACTATATTACCACCTCCACTAGTTCCAACACCATCATCATAATCAACATTTGCTAAGTAAAAATTTTCTGTTGCTTTAAAATGTAATATATCATCCAAAAATGAATAGTGTATACTTATTGGGACATTAATTTCATTTGAGAAGGAATCTAATTTCTCTTTACTAGAATACTTTGTTCCTTTATAATCAATAGAGTAAAAAATATTATCAGCTAATATACTGTTTGTAAATCTATGATACTGAACTGTAGGTAACTCTTGAATTGTATCATCATTATTATCCTTTGATGTATCTATATAATATTTAGCATACAATCCAAAATAATCTAAATCTCTTTTCATATAGTAATTTAGTGTTGATTGTACTAAAGTATCATAATTTTTTTCACTATTATCAATTGTATTAAGATAATCTATATCGTTTAAATAATTTATATCTATCCACAATCCATCTTCAACATTTTTTCCAAAATATTCACTAAAAAGTTTACTTCTTTCATACATAATAGAATAACCATAGTGTTTCTCATTTTTCAAATCGTTCTCTTTTATGTAAGAGCTCTTCTCGTCAAAATACCCTAAAGAGATTTCACCATAAGAATAAGCAGAATCTGCAAACCGTAAAATACCATGAATTCCTGCTCCTCTATTAGTTCTTATTTGTGGATTCAGCTGAAAATCCCAGTTTATTTGTGGAGCAAAATATATAGGTTGTAAATAATAAAATCCTTCATCCCCACCAAAAGAAAAATCTGGACGTAAAAATCCTGTTCTCCTTGTCCTATCAGTTGGAAATGAAAAATACGGAAGATAAAAGATAGGTACATCAGCCACATAAAAAAGAGCATTGTATGTATGCATAAACTGCTCTTGTCTATCATATTCGCCAGATGTAAATCCTATTTTCCAATCTGGATTCTGTACATTACAACTTGATAAAATTGATTTTTTTGTAAGATAATATCTTGCATCAAATTCTGCATTATTACATTTTAACCATATCTTTGATTCACCGGTATATGCAAACATTGGTGTTAAATTACCACTGTCATTGTCCATATTTAGTTTTGCATAACCACTTCTAGTTGAAAATGTTGTTCCCTCCATGATAGTAATATTACCAATAAGCTCTAAATCACTAGTATTATAATCATAATAGGCTTCATCAGAAGTAATAATATATTTATCGCTATATAAAACAACATCATCTTTTGCATGAACAATAGTTCCATTTTTATCTAATGTTTTTGCTAAAATCTCTACTTTTTGTATCTGCTCTTTAGCATATACAAATCCTATCACCAAATTTATGAGAAAAAATAGTCTAAAAAGCATTTACAACCAATGTATGACCCATCTTATCTTGCCACGTCTCTCTTTTAGGATTAGTCAACGCCCAAAGGAAACCTAGATAAAAAGCAGATTCACTTAATATTCTTACTGTAGCTCTATTGATAGCATAAACAAGAGTTGGATTCTCCAAGTCTTCAATTGAAATGACCCTAATCTTCATAAAAATTTTACCAAGTGTTGCCCCATACATCCATACAAAAAAGGATTGATAAATAACCTTTAAAATCATAATATAAAAAACTAGTCCATTTATCATATTTATAGTCTCTTCAACATTTGTACTTTTTTCTATAGAACTAAGATAAATCATAATAAATAAAAATGAAACAAGTATTTCATCTATCAAGTAAGCAAAAAACCTCTTCGGTAATGAAGCAAGAGTTATATTTTCCCTCTCAAATTTTTCTATTATCTCTGCTTCTGTCATTAAGTCTCTTTCCTTAATGCTTGATATGCTATATCTGTTCTAAGTTTTTTCCCTGCAAAATGTACATCACCACACCTTGCATATGCCCTATCTCTTGCCTCTTTTATACTACTTCCAAGTCCAACACAAAGAAGAACTCTACCTCCAGTAGCATATAATTTACCATCTTCAAGGGTAACTCCAGCATAAGATATATGTGTATTATTGACAATCTCTTCATCAACTGAATTATCTATAAGAATTTCAGCAGGTTTTGAACTTTTATATGGATAATTCTCACTTGCCATTACAACACAAACTGCATACTCATCACTCAATTCAATATTTAGATTTTTCAAATCTTTTGTTGCTGCTTTATAAAAAAGCTCACTTACTGGTGATTTTATAAGTGGCATAAGAATTTCACACTCAGGGTCTCCAAAACGAACATTGTACTCAAGAACAATAGGCTCCCCATTTACTACCATAATCCCTATAAAGAGTACTCCTTCAAAAGGATAACCTTCATCTCTCATACCTTTTAAAGTGGGTTCAACTACTCTTTCATTTATCTTTGCATAAAGTTCATCATTTATAAGTGGTGTTGGAGCATAAGCACCCATACCACCAGTATTTGGACCCTTGTCACCATCTAAAAGTCTCTTATGATCTTGTGCAGCTGGAAGTATTTTATAATTATCTCCATCACAAATTGCAAAAACAGATAACTCATATCCGTCTAAAAATTCTTCAACCACTATTGAAGTCCCTGCTTCGCCAAAACTTTCACCACTTAACATATCTTTTGCTGCTTTTTTTGCTTCACTATGACTTGTAGCTATAATCACACCTTTACCAGCACAAAGTCCATCTGCTTTTACTACTATTGGTGTTTGAAGTGAATCTATAAAGTCATTTGCTTTTTTTATATCTGTTGTTTCAATGTAAGCTGCAGTAGGAATACTGTTTCTTGCTAAAAAGTTTTTCATAAATATTTTTGAGCCCTCTAACTGAGAAGCTGCTTTTGAAGAACCAAATACATTTAAATTATGTGATTTAAAAACATCTACAATTCCATCAACTAAAGGAGCCTCTGGCCCAACTATAGTTAACTCTATTTTCTTTTCTTCTACAAATTCTGCAAGTTTTTCAAAATCTTTGATTGATATATTTTCACCAAATCTATTCGTTGCACCATTTCCTGGAGCAAAATATAAGTTATCTACATTTTTATCTTTACTTAAAGCAAGACCTATAGAATACTCGCGTCCACCACTACCAATAACCAATATATCCATTAAAAACCTTTTAAACTAACCATATATTAAAAAACCCGAGTGGGCGTTCCGTTTACGTTGCGGCCCATAAAAAGCCAACGGTGTAGAACTAACCCTCTTTTTAGGCTACAATTTCTCATTTTTTTCAAAACTCAAACAAAACCATAGACACACCAAGAAGATACACGTTCCACAAATACAATCTGTTGGACCCTCATTAATACGGTTGTCGCTTCACCCAGGCTATATTGATATTATAGGTTAATTTTGCTTAATTAATGTTTTAGCAAGTTCTATACAAGCTGCTATTGTTTGAATTTTACATATATATGGGGAAATAGTATCGGGGAGAGCCTTTGCAGTAACATTTCCTATGCAAACTGCGATATAACTCTTTTGCCATTTATATTGGTTAAAAAAACACTCAATAGTAGATGGTGAAGTAAATATAAAAACACTATTTTCACTCTGTATCTCTACTGCTTTTTTATCTATACATGTAGTCTCATAAATTATCTCAGATTTTAGATTAATTCCATTAGATTTTAAAATATTTTCTAAATTTGAGAGTATTTTTTTAGCTCTTAAAAAAAGGACTTTTTTATCTTTTAGTTTTAATATCAACTCTTGTGCAAACTCATCTCCATATGATGAACTAGACACAAAATCTACTATGCCACCAAGTTTAAGTATTTCGTTTGCAGTTGGATTTCCTATAGCATAAGATGGTATATTTTTCCAGTCTTTACTAATATTATCTATAGCTTTTACAGCATTTTTAGAACTAAAAATTAATGCTTCATAGGAGAGCAAATCAAGATTTTTATTTTTATGTTTTATCTTAATTTGAGGTAAATTTATTACCCCCTTATGAAATGAATCACTAAGGAGGTAAATACTCAATTTTCTATTCCCACTCTATTGTAGCAGGAGGCTTAGAGCTAATATCATATACTACTCTATTTATACCATCAACTTCATTTATAATTCTTCTACTCATATTTTCTAGTATTTTATGAGGTATATGAGCAAAAGTTGCGGTCATACCATCTGTTGCTTCTACTATACGTATACAAGCTGTATTATCATAAGTTCTATTATCACCCATAACACCTACACTCTTTACATTTAGTAAAACAGTAAAGGCTTGCCAAGTTTTATCATAATATCCAGTTGAACGAAGCTCTTCAAGCATGATAGTATCTGCTTTTCGCAATAATTCTAAATCATCATAATTTACTTCACCCATAATTCGTATAGCAAGTCCTGGTCCAGGAAAAGGATGACGACCTATCATATCTTTTGGAAGTCCTAATTCAAGTCCAAGTTTTCTAACCTCATCTTTAAATATTTCATTTAAAGGTTCAACAAGCTCAAATGTCATCCAATCAGGGAGTCCACCAACATTATGATGAGACTTTATTGTTTTTGATGGGCCTTTTACAGAAACTGACTCTATAACATCAGTATATAATGTACCTTGAGCTAAAAACTCTATACCATCATGTTTTTTTGCTTCCCTATCAAAAACTTTTATAAATGTTTCACCAATTATCTTTCTCTTTTGTTCTGGGTCACTCACATTTTTTAAATTTTTTAAAAACTCTTCACTTGCATCGACAGTAATCAAATCAACACCAACTCTAGTTTTAAACATAGCTTCTACTTGCTCTCTCTCATTTGCACGTAAAAGACCGTTATCTACAAAAACAGGTACCAATTGGTCTCCTATTGCTTCACTTAAAAGTGCTGCAACTACTGAACTATCTACTCCACCACTTACACCACAAAGAACTTTTTTATCACCTACTTGTTCTCTGATGGTATCTATCTTATCTTTTGCAAATGAGCCCATATTCCAAGTACTTTCACAACCACAAATATACTTTGCAAAATTTTTCAGTAACTTTGTTCCCTCTTGTGAGTGATAAACTTCTGGATGAAATTGAAAAGCATAAATATTTCTTTTTTCATCTGCAACCGCTGCATAGGGAGAATTTTCACTAAAAGCTATTTTCTCAAATCCATCTGCAAGTTTTTCAACCTTATCACCATGGCTCATCCATACTATCTGCCCACAATTTGTATCTTTAAAAATCTTGTGGTCACTCTCAAAACTAAGTTCTGCTTTTCCATACTCTTGATGACTTGCAGGGATTACACTAC
>CAZBPU010000010.1:0-28621 GCA_964493845.1 uncultured Sulfurospirillum sp. | reverse complement strand
AAACTATAGAGGTTATTACTAAGATATTAGATGTCAATGATACTCAAGCAGCTCACAATAGAGAGCACTTTGAGAAGCATGGTATTTTAGCAGTAAATCTTATGAGTAGTCCGGGAAGTGGAAAAACAACTCTTCTTGAAGCTACAATTGATCATGGTGGGATAAAGTTAGGAGTTATAGAAGGAGACCTTGAAACTAATCAAGATGCAGATCGTATAACAGCAAAAGGTGCAGTTGCACATCAGATAACAACAGGGCAAGCATGTCATCTTGATGCTCACATGGTTCATGAAGGGCTTCATCATATGCCAATAGATGGTCTTGATATTGTTTTTGTGGAAAATGTTGGAAACTTAGTATGCCCAGCAAGTTATGATGTAGGGACACATTTTAATGTTGTTCTTTTA
The DNA here is from genome assembly GCA_964493845.1 of uncultured Sulfurospirillum sp. Taxonomy (GTDB): domain Bacteria; phylum Campylobacterota; class Campylobacteria; order Campylobacterales; family Sulfurospirillaceae; genus Sulfurospirillum_A. The sequence continues at coordinate 28,214 of CAZBPU010000010.1, read as the reverse complement.
TCAGTACCAGAAGGAGATGATAAACCAGCAAAATATCCTGTTATGTTTAGAACAGCGGATGTACTTCTTATAACTAAATGTGATTTACTTCCTCATTTTGATTTTGATGTTCAAAAAGCTATAAGAGAGGCAAGAAAACTAAATCCAAAAGTTGATGTTATTGAGATAGATTCAAAAAGTGGTAAGGGCATAGATAGATGGGTTAACTACCTTAAGATGAAAAAAGAGTTAAGATAATGTGCCTCTCAATACCTTCAAAAGTAGTCGAAATTGACGAAAATAATATGGCAACAGTTGATACTATGGGTGTAAAACGTCAAGTGACATTAGACTTGATAGGTGAGCCTGTAGAAGTAGGAGAGTATGTTCTTATTCATGTTGGTTTTGCTATGAGTAAGATAAGTATAGAAGAAGCCCAAGAATCTATAAAAATATATGAAGAGATTATAACTCAGATGAATGATGGTGAGATAGATGAAGATGAAGGAGATATGGGTTATGCCAAGTCAAGAACTTGATTTGTTTAAGGTTTTTCGTAACCCTGAACATATGAAAGCTTTGGCAAAACTCATTAGTCTTGAATCGAAAACAAAAATTAGGGTTATGGAAGTTTGTGGAGGTCATACTCATACTATTATGAAGTATGGTATACCTCAAATACTTCCTGATACTGTAGAGTTTGTTCATGGACCAGGTTGTCCTGTATGTATAATGCCAAAAGAGAGAATAGACCATGCGTTTATACTTTCACAGCAAGCAGATGTTATCTTGGTAACTTTAGGAGATATGATAAAAGTACCAGGAAGTCATGGTAGTTTAGCAGAAGCTAGAAGTAAGGGGGCTGATGTACGTTTTGTATACTCTCCTCTTGATGTTCTTAAAATTGCTAAAGAAAATCTTGATAAAAAAATTATATTTTTTGCAATAGGCTTTGAAACTACAACTCCCATGACAGCAGCACTTGTTGACCAAATAGTAAAACTAAAACTAAAAAATGTACTTTTTCATATAAACCATGTAACAGTTCCAGAGGTTATGACAGAACTACTAGAGAGTCGTGATGAGCATATAGATAGTTATAACAACCGCATAGACGCTTTTATAGGACCAAGTCATGTAAGTGTTATAACGGGCTCAAAAATCTATGAAAAATTTCCAAAAGAGTATAAAAGACCTGTTGTAGTGACTGGTTTTGAGCCTATTGATGTGATGGAAGGAATACTTATGATAGTTCGTCAAGTAAATGAAGGACGAGCAGATTTGGAAAATCAATACAAAAGAAGTGTATCTTTTGAAGGAAATATAGTAGCACAAGACTTAATAAATAAATATTTTGACCAAAAAGACCTTTTTAAATGGCGTGGACTTGGTAATATACCTAAAAGTGGATTGAAATTAAGAGATGAATTTGCATATTTAGATGCAGAAAAAATATATGATGATGTTTTGCCAAAAGAGGAGATAGAAGACCATAAATTATGTATCTGTGGTGATATACTAAGAGGTATGGCAAAACCAACAGAGTGTCAAGTATTTGGAACTGCATGTAAACCAAGCAAACCTATAGGGAGCTGTATGGTTTCAAGTGAAGGTGCATGTGCTGCATATTATAAATATGGTGGAGTATTGAGATGATAAAAAGTTTAAAATTTAGACCTGACCCCTTTATCTTTACTATGAGTTCTACACAAAGTGTAAGCTTTAGTACGAGGAGATAATTAGATGAAAAACATAACTTTAGCACACGGAAATGGTGGCGAAGAGAACAATGAGTTGATTGAAGGTATTTTTTATAAGCATCTTAAAAATGACTATCTTAAAAAAAGTGAAGATGCTTCTCTCATAGAAGGGGGAAGACTTGCTTTTACAACAGATAGTTTTACTATTAGCCCACTTTTTTTTAGTGGTGGGGATATTGGTAAACTCTCTATTTGTGGGACTTGTAATGACCTTGCTATGATGGGCGCTGCTCCAAAGTATGTAACACTAGCAATGATGATAGAAGAGGGCTTTGAGATAAAAACTCTTGATAAGATAGTGCGTAGTATAAAAAAAGAGCTTGAAGTTTGTGGAGCAGTTGTAGTTGCTGGAGATACAAAAGTAGTACCACGTGGTAGTGTAGATAAGCTTTTTATAAACACAAGTGGTATTGGTGTTGTAGAGCTAGAAGGTATAAGTGCTAGCAACTTAAGTGTAGGTGATGCCATAGTAGTTTCTCGTGATATTGGTACTCATGGAGCTGCTATATATGCAAATCGTGAGGGTATTGATATACAAAGTACTCTAAAGAGTGATTGTGCATCTTTGTGGCCTATGGTAAAAGCACTTAAAGATGCTGGTATTAAGCCAAAAGAGATGAGAGATGCAACTCGTGGAGGACTTGCCGCTGTATTAAATGAATGGGCAAAAGCTAGTGATGTTTGTATAGAGGTAGATGAAGAGAGTATTCCTATTTGTGATGAAGTAAAAGGGATTTGTGAACTTTTGGGTTTTGAGCCTACTGCCTTAGCAAACGAGGGTACTTTTGTACTTGCACTTGAACCAAAAGATGTAGATAAAGCAGTAGAAGTTTTAAAAAGTTTTCCTCAAAATGAACATTGTACTTATATTGGAAAAGTGACCGATGAGTATAAGAAAAAGGTAACGTTATCTAGTCAATGGGGCAGTAAAAGATTTTTAGATATGCCAACAGGCGAATTACTTCCTAGGATTTGTTAGTTTGCGTATACTTTTGCTTGTTTCAGCTTTTAACTCATTGACCCAACGTGTTTATTGTTTTTTAAAAGAGAGTGGACATACTGTAAATGTAGAGTTTTCTATAGATGATAAGTCTATGACAAATGAAGTTGAAGAGTTTAAGCCTGAGATAATTTTTAGTCCATACTTAACCAAAAAAGTACCAAAAGCTATATGGAGTAAAGTACCTGTTATTGTTATCCATCCTGGAGTATTAGGAGATAGAGGAGCAAGTTCTCTTGATTGGGCTGTATTTAAAGATGAGCCTACTTGGGGAGTTACAACACTTCAAGCAAACGATGAAATGGATGCTGGAGATATATGGGCTACTACAGATTTTAAAATGAGAAAAACCTCTAAAGCCTCACTATATAGAAAAGAGGTAAGTGAGATTGCACTTCTACATGTAAAGAGTGTTTTAGATAACTTTTATAATGAAAAGTTTAAACCAATTCGACAAAGTAAATTAAAAGAGATTCATAATTCTCTCACCCAAGACATGAGAAGTATCGACTGGAAAAGAGATAAAGTAGTGGATATCATAAGAAAGATTAACTCTTCGGATTCTCATCCTGGTGTAAAAGATGAGATTTTAGGAGTTGAGTGCTATCTTTATGGAGTTCATAATGAAGGAACTTTAAGAGGAAAACCAAAAGAGATATTAGCCAAAAGAGATGGAGCAATCTGTCTTGGTTGTGTTGATGGAGCTGTTTGGATAAGTCATCTTAGAGAGCCACATAGATTTAAACTTCCTGCTACTTATGTTTTAAAGCAGAAACTTAAAGGTGTAAAAGAGATAAGAATTCCTCTATATGTCAAACCTGATTTAGATACTTTTAAAGAGATTACATTTAGCAAAATTGGACGAGTTGGGTATCTTGGATTTGATTTTTATAATGGGGCAATGAGTTCTGAACAATGTATAAGATTAAAGTATGCAATCGAAACTCTGAGTGAAGATGTAGATATCTTAGTTCTAAAGGGTGGAGAAAACTTTTTTTCAAATGGCATACATTTAACTATACTAGAAGATAGCAAAAAGCAAGGAGAAGATGGTTGGAGCAATATAAATGCTATGAATAACCTAGTAAAAACTACTCTTTTTTGTGATAAAGTTACAGTTGCTTCATTTGGAGCAAATGCAGGTGCTGGTGGTGTCTTTTTAGGTTTAGCTTGTGATTTTGTAGTAGCTCGTGAAAGTATAGTCTTAAATCCTCACTATAAGACTATGGGACTTAGTGGAAGTGAATATCATAGTTATAGTTTTCCAAAAAGAGTTGGACAGGCTTTAGCTAAGATGGTTTTAGATGAAGCTTTGCCTATAGGTACTAAAAAAGCTAAAGAGATTGGTATGCTTGACCTAGTTTTACCAAATTATAATTACGATAAAGAGCTTAAAAAGTTTTGTGAAGAGCTTTTGAGTGATGAAGATGAGTATTATAACTTTTTAGATGAAAAGAGTGATAGATTAGAGCAAGATGAAAAATTGATACATGATAGTAAAGAGAGAGAACTTACAAAAATGCATCCAGAGTTTTGGGATAAAACAAGTGAGTTTCATAAATTAAGAGCAGATTTTGTTTATAAAGTTTGCCCAATAAAAACACCAAAAAGATTAAAGGATAGATGATATGCATGAGTTTTCAATAGTACAAGATTTATTACATATGTGTGAAAAAAATGCCAAAGAGAACAATGCCACAAAAATTACCAAAGTAGAAGTAAAGATAGGAAAACTTAGCGGTGTAGAACCACACTTACTTCAAACTGCTTTTGATACCTTTAAAGAAAAAACCATCTGTGATAGTGCCGAGTTTTGTATACACCATCAAGATTTAGTTGTACGGTGTATTGAGTGCAAAGAAGAGAGTACATTAGAAAAAAACACCTTTGCTTGTCCAAAATGCAATGGTGATGTAGAGGTTATTGATGGTGAAGATATGTACCTTATGCGATTGGAAATGGAGTAAGATTAACTTTTATTAGCCTTTTCTCTGAGTTTATCTTTCTTACTTTTTCTTTTTCCTTTTATTGGGGCTTTACCTTTTTCTTTTTGGGGAGCTTTGCCAGTTAACTCAAAACCTTTTATCTCTTCTTTTTCTAGAGATATTTGACAACGTTTTTCTATGAGTTTAAAATGCTCCATGCTTTCGTGGGTTATAAAACTTATGGCATTACCTGATTTTCCTGCACGTGCAGTTCTTCCTATGCGATGTATATAATCTGCTGGTGAGCGAGGTAAGTCATAGTTGATTACACAATCTATATCGTTTATATCAAGTCCACGAGCTGCTATGTCTGTAGCAAAAAGAATGTTTATTTTTTTGTTTTTAAAATCTTCTAGTGTATATTTTCTCTCTTCTTGTTCAAGATTTCCATGAAATGACTCTGCTTCATAACCGTACTTTCTAAACTTTTGTGCTATGTTATCAGCTGCTCTTTTCGTAGATATAAAAACTAAAACAAGTTTCCATTTGTTTGTTTTTAAAAGCTCTCGAAGAAGTACTCTTCTATTTTCTTGATTTACTTTGATTGCTCTTTGATTTATGTTTTCTACTGTTTGTTGCTCTTCTTCTATACTGACTTCAACGGGATTTTTAGTGATTTTAGATGCAATATCTAGCATTTTTTGTGGGTAAGTTGCTGAAAAAAGTAAGTTTTGACGTTTTGATGGAAGCTCTTTTAGTATACTTTCAAGTTCTACTGAAAAACCAAGGTCAAGCATTTTATCTGCTTCATCAAGAACAAAAAACTCTAGTTTTGAGAGATTCATCTGTTTTTTACTAAAAACATCAAGTAGTCTTCCTGATGTTGCTACAACTATATCGCAACCTTGTTGTATATCATAAAGTTGGTCTCCTATACTCTCTCCACCTATGATACTTACAACTTTTAAACTATCACCAAAAGTTTTAAATGCTTCACTTACTTGAAGAGTTAACTCTCTTGTAGGGGTAATAACAAGAACTCTTATCTTTGCTTTACCTTCTTTTTCATCTTTTAAAAGTATATCGATTATAGGTAGAACAAAACTTGCAGTTTTACCACTACCTGTTTGAGCTCTTGCCATAATGTCTTTTTTTTCTAAAACAAGAGGGATTACTTTTGATTGTATTGGTGTTGGTTTTATAAAACCACTTTTTTGTAACATTTCATTAATTTGACTGGAAAAGTTGAATTTTGCAAATGACATTGAATACCTTATTTATAATTATCAGGTATTATACACTTATGAAACTATTAACAATATTACTTACATGTACATTACTATTTAGTTCATCGCCAAATGCTCTTATAAACTCTCAATCTCCATATCTTTTGCAACACGCGTATAACCCTGTATATTGGTATCCTTGGACTGAAGAGGCTTTACAAAAGGCAAAAGATGAGGATAAACTTATATTTTTATCTATTGGTTACAGTACTTGCCATTGGTGTCATGTAATGGAAGAGGAGAGTTTTCAAAACAAAGAGATAGCAAAACTTCTTAATAAAGATTTTATTAGTATAAAAGTAGATAAAGAACAGATGCCACACATAGATGCACATTTTCAAAACTTATTTTTACTTCTTAAAAATGAGAGAAAAGGGTGGCCTCTTAGTGTTATACTTACTCCAAATCAAAAGATACTTTATATAACTAAGTACATACCTTCTTTTGATAAATATGGTGTAGATGGTATGACAACACTTCTTCCAAAGATGGCAAAATTATACAATAATGATAAAGTTCAAGTTATCAAAATATTGGAAGCAAATAAGAAGATAATAGAAAACAAAAATGTCATCAAAAAAAATACTATTCATAAAAGTGAAATAGCCAATAATTATGTAGCATTGATGAAAAAACGATATGACAAGATATATGGAGGATTTGATAGAAATTCAAAATTTACTTTAGCAACTCACATGCAAACTCTCTTAGATATTTATCTTTTAGAAGATAATAAAGAAGCACTTAACATGGTAAAATCAACTCTAGAATCTATGAGTAAAGGAGGGGTTTATGATCAGGTTGAGGGTGGGTTTTATAGATATAGTTCTTACTCAGATTGGATAACTCCGCATTTTGAAAAGATGCTTTATAACCAAGCAGAGCTAATTCCATTGTATGTAAAATTTTACATACTTTCCCCAAAAGCACGATATAAAGCCATTGTTTTAGATACGATTGAAGAAACAAAAAAAAGATTAGGTTATGAAGGTCTTTTTTTTAGTGCAAGTGATGCAGATAGTAAAAAAGGAGAAGGGCGTTACTTTGTTTACTCTTTTGAAGAAGTAAAATCAGCTTTTCAAAAAGAAAATATATCAAATTATGAAGAGTTGATGGAGTATTTTGATATCACTGAGATTGGAAATTTTGAAGAAGAGTTAAGTAATGTTCATCTTAATACAGGTTTTGAAAAAGCTCCACAAAATACTCAAAAAGCCTTAAATATACTTAGAGAAATTAGAAAAACAAGAGAGTTTCCTTTTGTAGATAAAAAGATACTTACCGGCTGGAACTCTTTGATGATTAAATCTCTTTTTATAGCATCATATTTTGATAAAAAGTTATTGATTGAAGCAGAAGAGTCTATGCGAAAACTTTTAGATAAAGTTTATGTGAAAGGAGTTTTGTATCATGGTTTTTATTATGATAAGAAGGCAGTTGATAAAGCTGTATTGGAAGATTATGTTTTTCTTATTGACTTACTTCAAACAGCTTATATGTATACACAAAATAGAGCTTATCTTACACTTGCAGGATACTTACAAAAAGAGACTTTAGATAAGTTTTATGTAAATAAAAAGTTTTATCTTGATGATACAAATTTTAAATCTAAAGCACTTTATGGAGATAAGTACTATGTATCAGCTCTTTCAAGACTATACCATACACTTTTTACTCAAGCAAATTTGACTTATGATTTAAAACTATTGGCTCAAACGAGAGGTTTTTTAGAAGATGAACGAGATAGAATACTAAAATCTCCAGATAAAGCTTCAGAAGCAGTCCGAGCACTGTTGCGTTCAAATGCTGGTGATGTAATAGTAAAATCAAATAAGAAAAATTTAGTTAAAATACAAAAAGATATTTTGCAGTTAAAGTATCCATTTGTACTTCAAAGCACTCAAAATACAGACAAATATTTAGCTTGTGATGAGAAAACTTGTTTTGCAATAGACAAAGAGTTCAAAAATATAGTAAAATATATAGAAAAAAGATAGGACACAATGATAAAAACTTTCAGAAATGCAACCATCGAAGATTTACCACAGATAGTTAAGATATATAATAAAGCCATAGCAGAAGGTATATCTACAGCTGATAGTGAAAAAGTTACAGCTGATGAAAAGATAGATTGGTTTATAGCTCATGATAAAGAGAAACGTCCTATTTTAGTAAAAGAGCATCATGGGAAAGTGATTGCATGGGTATCTTTACAGCCATTTTATCCACACCTTGCATACGAAAAAAGTGCTAGGATAAATATCTATATAGATAGTAATTTTAGAGGGAAAAAACTTGGACAAATGTTCTTAAAAGAGGTTATAGGTTTAGCAGGTGAATATGGAATTGAGAATTTTTTAGCACTTATTTTTGCAGATAACCCTACAAGTCTCAAACTTTTTAAAAAACTAGGTTTTAAAGAGTGGGGAAACTTACCAAATGTTGCTAAAATTCATGGAGAAGATAAAGATTTGCTTATATTGGGTTTAAAAACTAATGCTTAAATCCGTTATATTTGATATGGATGGAACTCTGTTAGACTCTAGTTATGCTATGACTTTAAGTGTAAATCATGTTAGAGCTAGTTATGGATTGGCTCCAATAAAAAAAGAGTATTTAGAGTATATTATAAATGAGCCATGTGTAGATGTACCTATGAAATTATATGATGTTACTAACTACACACAAGAACATAGAGATAGATTTGCAAAGCATTATTTAGCCAATGCAAACTTACATGTAAAGCCTTATGCTGGTGTTTATAAGTTTTTAGAATCTTTATACTTAAAAGGGATAACTCTCAGTATTGCTACAAATGCCTCTGATTTTTTTGCTACAAATATGCTTAAAGGTCAAGATATATTAAAGTTTTTTTCCTTTGTAATTGGTGCAAATAATGTAGAAAATTCTAAACCAAATCCAGATATGCTACAGCATATTGGTAGATTAAGTAACATTCCATTTAATGAAACTGTTATGGTAGGAGATAGTGCAAAAGATGAGGGCGCTGCACAAAATGCAAATATAGATTTTTTATTTGTTGAATGGGGTTATGGTAAGAGTAATAACAATAAAAAAGCTTTTACGGATATAGAAGAATTAAGTACTTATTTACATGCTCATTGTTGAAAAAAGTTTGATTTAACTATGATTGTTATTTCTGTTAATAATTATTATAAACTTATTTTTTCTTGTTTGTTCTTTTTCAGATCATTAAATGACTCTTGTACTCCTTGATATATCTCTTGCCAAAAACTTTTAGCTGCGGCATTTTTATCTTTTTCAAAAAATTCTAACCAATTTTTTAGTTCATCAAAGTATTTTATACTCTCTTTTTTCTTCAAAAATGTATCTACAATATCTATATTTTTTTGAGACTCCCAAAATATAGGTTTTCCTTGGTCGTTGATTTTTATAGCAAAATTTTCTACTTTAGAAACAAACTCATCTTCAAGACCATATAAATGACCTATCATTTTAGGAGTCATCTCTTCAGCCCATCCTCTATGAAAACGACATACTGCTATATTGTCTATCATAAGTTCTGCTATAAATCTTTGAGCATTTTTATGTCCTAGTTCTCTTGGCGGAACAAAATCATCCCCATAATACATATAATATTTACCCATAAGTGCCATAGGTGACAATACACCTGGAGTCCAGTATTGATTTGGTACCATCCAACCTTTTTCACCATTTGCATTGTAAGAAAATAGATTTATAATCTCTTTGTTCTTTAGCTTTGAAAGTTTATGGGCCAATACTCTTGCCCCATCACTAAGGTCTAAAAGTCCCCTTTTTTCTACAATAGCATCCAATATTTCTATACCTACATCTGCATTATTCATCGAAGTTTTGATTATGTCAAAATTTTTCTCATCAAATTGAGGGATGTTCTTAATCCCAATATCTTCAGGACTCAAATAACCTTTAAGTAAACACTCCATAAGCCATGATATTACTCCACCTATAGATATAGCATCAAACCCGTATGCATCAGAATATTTATTTATTTTTTCTGCTGCTCTTTGATCAAATATACCAGAAAGTGGACCCATTGCTTGGTAAGGCTCATAATCTTTCTTAAACTTTCCATTCATTTTTTTACACATAGTAGCACAAGGCTCACCGCATGTTTTTTGATTTTTTGTCTCTATTGTTTCGGTATTAAATTGTTTTAAATAGTGATTAGTTATAAATTTATCATTTAAATCAACTCTTTTTTCTTCTGTTTTATGTATACTATTGTAGTTAAAAGAGAGTAAATTTCCTCCGAGTGTAGAGTAGTTAACTCCTAGTGTACCACCAGTTTTTAATATATCAACATAGTTGTATTTTGACGTAGCTTTTTTATCTTTTTCTTTAAAATTCATTTGGTATTCATCTTCAAACCATTTATCAATCATCTTACGATCTCTAAAACCTCTATTTTGTGTTACACCACCATAAATGATGGCAGCTATACCATGTTCTTGAAAAAGTTTACTTCCAAATCCACCTCTACCTGCCCAAGTATCGACAGCTGTAACTTTACCTTTTTTTATAGGGGCTGAACATACTGCTCCAAAATCTGTTGATTTAGCAGATGGACCAGTTGCTAAGATACGAGGCTCTTTTTCATATTTGTCTTTATACTTATCAAGTACATAATTCATCAAAGAGTAGACACCACCATCTTCATCTACACTTTTATCTTGCCATACCTTATCTATATCTATCTCTTCAATTTTAGACTCTATTTCTCCATTTGCATTATGATTTAGGTACAAAATAGATGGATTTTTTGCTTTACCAACAATCGAAAGCAAACTTATATTTAAACTATCAAAAATTAATCCAGCTCCACCCATAGTAGATATATAAAAACCATCCCAACATGGAGATTTACCAGTAAATATTAGCCTATTTGAGCCAGAGAGTATTGAGTCAGCAAAAAGTCCTGTACCTATGTTAATACTATTATTTTTTTTACTTAGATGAAAACCTAAATCAGCAGGACCAAAAAAATCACCTATTTTATAGCTTTCTATATAATGTAGTGAAGAATTTGCATCTATTGTAAAAACTTTTAAATCTTTTTTCATAACTTAACCTTTAATTATATCTTTATAACATTATAATGAATATAGACTTATTATTTTCTTAATCATTATAATGTTATAATTATATAATTTATTTTAAGGGTTCTTTAAAACTGAATGATGTACTATTAAGTAAGTATATTGGATATTTATATAGAAAAAGGAAATAATTTTTGTTCATAAAAAATGGAATACCTCTGTACATACAGTTAAAAAATGAGCTTTTAAAAGATATAAGAGAAAATTATAAGCCTAATGACATCATACCTCCAGAAGGAGAACTAGAAAAAATATATGAAGTCAGTAGGATTACAGTAAGAAGAGCTATTGAAGAACTTGGAAAAGAGGGAATACTACTTAAAAAACAGGGTAAAGGAACTTTTGTTAAAGAACAAAAGATACTTTATGATGCAAACTCTATAGGTTCTTTAACACAGAGATTAGAAAAACAAAATCACCATTTAAAAACTAAAACAATTGAATTTGAGATTATAAAAGAAGACCATTTAGTAAAAGATTTGTTGGAGTGTGATACTCTTTTATGTATAAAAAGGTTTAGAGTCTTAGATGATGTACCATTTGCTCTTATGAAAAACTATTTAGATATAACAAGGGTACCCAATATAAAAGAAAAATTTAAAATTGAATCTTTATATACATTTTTAAAAGAGCAATATTCAATAGAATTCTATAATGCAGAAGAAACTGTTGAAGCAAAAGCAGCCTCACTTGAAGAGGCCAAAAAGCTAAATATTGATGAGAAATATCCACTTCTTTCACTACATAGACTCTCTTTTGACAAATACAACAATCCAGTAGAGTACTCAGATATCGTTATAAAGTCAGACATGTATAAACATAAAATTATTTTATCAAATGATAAAGTAATGAGTATCTAACTTTTCAAAGAGATAGATACTCTATTTTTTCCTAAATCAACACTCAAAATTCTAAGATTTTTAAACTGCTGATTTATACTCATCACATCCATAAGATGTGAAATTCGTTTGTGTGAATACTCTGAAATATGAAGCAAGGCATCATTTTTTAAACCTATGTCTATAAAAGCTCCAAAATCAGTTATGTTTCTTACTACTCCACTTACTATATCTCCCTCTTTTAATTCTTCTATACTTTTTATATCTTCACAAAAAGAGACTTGTTCTAACTCTTCACGTATATCATAACCGGGTTTTTGAAGTTCTACAATTATGTCTTTTAAGCTTTCAACTCCACAATCAAAGTCAAGTGAAAGTTGTTGAAGTATACGAGAGTCTATATTTTCTAAATCAAATTTTTCTTTTATGTATTTTGCAACTCTGTAATTTTCAGGATGAATTCCACTGTTGTCTAAAAATGACTTACCATCTTTGATACGTAAAAAGCCTACACTCTGCTCATACGCTTTTGCTCCTAAACCCTTAACTTGAAGAAGTTCTTTTTTACATGTAAAGCCTTTTATCTCATCTCTATAGGCTATGATGTTTTTAGCTAGTCTTTCACTTATACCTGAAACAAAAGAGAGTAGTTTGTATGAGGCAGAGTTTAAGTCAACTCCAACTTTGTTTACTAGATTAAAAGTGATAGCATTTAATTTTTTAGCTAAGTCTCTTTGGTTTACATCATGTTGATACTGCCCAATACCTAGTGATTTCGGGTCTATTTTTACTAGAGTTGCCATAGGGTCACGAAGTCGTCCCGCAATAGATATTGCACCACGAATAGTTACGTCTAAAAAACCATACTCTTCATTTGCAATTTTTGAAGCAGAGTAGACTGAAGCACCTATCTCACTTACAACGGCATACTTTACATGTAGAGAATTTTTCTCTATCAAATCAGATATAAAAGTAGCACTCTCTTTAGAGCCAGTTCCATTGCCAATGGCGATAGCTGTTACCTTGTGTTTTTTAATTAGATTTATGGTTATCTTTGATGCTTTAGAAGTATCGTTTAAAAGATAGATAACATCAGAATCTAAGTAAAGACCATTTTCATCTATGACTGCTAGTTTACAGCCTGTACGAAATCCTGGGTCTAGTCCAAGTATAACTTGACCTACTAATGGCGGTGTTATTAAAAGTTCATTTAAATTTTTACCAAAAAGGTTTATAGCCTCATCACTCGCTTTTTGTTTTAAAGCTGAGAGTAATTCTCTTTTTAAACTTGGAAGTAGTAGCCTTTTTAGTCCGTCTTTGTAGGCTTCAAAAACATACTGGCTTGAAGAGTTAGCATGTTTTGGAATACGGTACTGTTTTATACCACTTATAATGTACTCTTCATCTACTTCTACTTTAAGAGTTATCTGTTTTTCATTTATAGCTCTAAATATGGCTAAAAGACGATGTGATTTTAAGTAGGTAACTTTTTGATTTATTTTTGCTAAATCTTTATAGAGTCCATTCTCTTCAAATGTTTTTGTCTTTTTTGTTACTAGCATTCCATGATTTAAAAGGTTTTTTCTAATTGCGTCTTTTGTTCTTATCTCTTGTGAATAACGAAGAGCAATAATGTCTTGTGCTCCTTTGATAGCATCATTTACACTCTTTACATGTAGACCTAAAAAACCTTTTGCTTTTTGTTTTATCTCCTCTGTTGAGTACCTCATAGAAGTTACAATATTAGCTAGGGGTTCAAGTCCATTTTTGATAGCATCATCTGCTCTTGTACTTTTTGTACCTTTGTATGGCTCATATATGTCTTCTAATGCAGTAAGTGTAGTCGCAGTGCCAAGCAAGCTTTGAAGTTTAGATGTTAAAACCTCTTTCTCTTTGAGTATATTTAAAATTTCCTCTTTTCTTTTGAGAAGTTTTTGTATCTGCTCATATACTTCTTGAAACTTTAACAACACTTCATCACTAGCATTAGAAGTCATATCTTTTCTGTATCTCGCTATAAAAGCAATAGTAGAGCCATCTTCAAGCATATTTATAATGTTTTTAATGCTTTTTTCATCTAAATCTATTTTTCTTTTAAGTAGTTCTATTAACATTCATCGCCTTTAAAATTTCATAAGTTTTACTCACATCATAAGTAGCACTATGATAAGAATCTTCATCAAAATCTATCTTATAAAACCTACAAGTCTCATCAAGCTTTGGATTTTTTATTTTTCCATTTTTATTTAGTGCTTTAACTATATGTCTGTTCTCTTTCATAGTACAGATATGATTTTTAAACTCTACTATCTTGTAAAGGTGACGAAGTTCAAAGCTTATATTATGAGCCACCAAAGTCTTAACACCCTTACAAAACTCCACAAAATCTAAATCCTCTTTGAAATATACACTATGAGTTTTGTCTTTTCTATACTCCATTATCATCTCAGGTGTAAGTTTATGCACCTCATAAGAGTATTTGTTAACAGGATAGCGAGATAGGTAATAACGATGAAACATATCTTTTACGACATACTCTCCATCTTCAATTTCTATCTTTGCAGCAGCCACTTCTATCACATCATGTTCATTTGTACTATTTGTTTCAAAATCTAAGATTATCAATTATTTTCCTTGTAAAAACATAATTATAACTAGTTTTGAAAGAAAATTTAAAAAAAAGCACTCTCTTTTAGTATATTCGATTATTTTGCTATTTTTTGTTGCTAGAATTACTTAATTTGAATCTAAAAGGATCTAAAATGAGTATTTCAAGAAGAAAGTTTTTACAAGGTAGTGCAATTGCTTCTGTTGCAGTTGGAGTGAGCAGTGCAACAGCAACAGAGTTGTTTTCAGAAGTAAAGAGAATTCCACATGCTAGTCACTTTGGTGCATTTTATGCTGATGTTCAAGACGGCAAAATAGTTGGTATAGTTCCTCATGAATCAGATAAAAGACCAGGTTCTTTTACTCAAGCATTAGTAGATAGAAACTATTCTAACTCACGTATAAAGTATCCATATGTAAGAAAATCATATCTAGAAGGAAAAGCTGGTAACAATGAGCTTAGAGGTAATGATGAATTTGTAAGAGTTAGCTGGGATGAAGTACTTGAGCTTGTTGCTAAAGAGATTAAAGCTACTCCCAAAGAAAATATTTACAATGGCTCATATAGTGGTTGGTCACATCCAGGTAGATTAAATAGTTGTCCGACACTTGGAGGTAAGTTTTTTAATATAGTTAAAAAAGGAGCAGTTGGAACTGCTGGTGAGTATAGTAATGGAGCCGCTGGTCCAACTAACCCAGAAATAATGGGAGATATGGAAGTTTATTCACTCCAAACAAGTCATGAAGAGATGTTAGCAAATACAGAAGTATATGTTATGTGGGGAGCTGATCTGTTTAAGACAAATAAAATCGATTATGGTGTTGCTAACCGTAAAAATGATGATTATTACGTGAAGTATAAAAAATCAGGTATGAAGTTTATCTCTATTGACCCTATTAAAACAGAGACTGCAAAAATGTTTGATGCGGAGTGTATTTATATCCGTCCAAATACTGATGTAGCTTTTATGCTTGGAATGATGAACTACTTATATAGTAGTAAAAAATATGATAAGAAATTTATTGAGACGCATACAGATGGTTTTGATAAGTTTTTACCATACCTTCTAGGTAAATCAGATGGAATTCCAAAAACTCCAGAGTGGGCTGAGAAAATTACAGAAATACCAGCTTCAAAAATCAGAGAGTTAGCTGATCTATTTGTCTCAAAAAGAACATTCATTGCAGGTAACTGGGCAATGCAAAGAGCTCATCATGGAGAACAAGCTGATTGGGGTATCATCACTTTAGCGTCTATGATAGGACAAGTTGGACTTCCTGGTGGTGGTTTCGGTTTCTCTATGCATTATGCAGGAAACGGGCAAGCAAGTGCAGGTAAAACTGGACCTGGTGGATTCTCTCAAGGTAGAAATAAAGTTAAAGTAGCTATTCCAGCTTCAAGAATTTCAGAGACTCTTTTAAACCCTGGAAGAAAGATAGACTTTAAAGGTCATAAAATGACTCTTCCTAAGATTGATTTGATGTATATAGGTGGAGCAAATATAGTTGGACACCATCCTGATACAAATGAGCTTATAAAAGCACTTAAAACACTTAAAACTTTTGTAGTACAAGAGCCATGGTGGACTCCAACTGCAAAAATGGCAGATATAGTTTTACCAGCAACTACAACGCTTGAAAGAGACGACATTGGAATGGGTGGTAGTTACTCTGGTGATTATGTATATGCTATGAGAAAAGTTGTAGAGACTCCTTATGAAGCAAAAGATGATTATGAGATTTATTCGCTACTTGCAAAGAAATTTGGTAACAAAAAGTACAATAAATTTACTGGTAAAAAGACAAAAATGGAGCACTTAAAAGAGTTCTATTCAAAATCAGATGCAGCAAAACAGAAAAATTTTGATGAGTTTTGGAAAGATGGCTTTGTTAAGTTCGAGATTCCTGAAGAGGCTTATAAGTTTGTTAGACATAGTGCATTTAGAAAAGATCCAGTTAAAAATCCTCTTAAAACTATAAGTGGAAAGATTCAGATTTTCTCTGAGAAGTTTGCCGGATTTGATTATAAAGATTTCAAAGGTCACGTGACTTGGTTTGAACCAGCTGAGTTTCTTGGAAGTAAAGAGGTTAAGGATTATCCACTGCATATGGTATCTCCTCACCCAACATACAGAATTCACTCTCAGTTAGACAATACTTGGATAACTAATCTTTATAAAGTAAAAGGAAGAGAGCCTGTAAGAATAAACCCTGAAGACGCTAAGAAGTTTGGTGTTAAAAATGGTGATTTAGTAGAAGTTTATAACAAGCGTGGAAAGATATTAGCAGGTGCTGTGGTTACAAAAGATATTCGACCAGGAGTAGTTGCTATTGAAGAAGGTGCTTGGTATAGTCCTGAAAATATTAGTGAAGTTGGAAGTAGATGTAATAGTGGACATTGTAATATCTTGACATCTTCAAGACCATCATCACAAATGGCACAAGCAACTTCGGCTAATACAACGTTAGTTGCAATTAAAAAAGCAGAGGGTACTATTGGGGCAAACCAAGCATACTCAATGCCAAAAACAAGCAAGATATAAAGTAAATAGGGGGATATGGATATGAAGAAGTTATTGATTCAAGTTTTGCTTTTGTGTGCACTTTTTGCGAGCGCACAAGCCGTGATATATGTTTATGTAGAGGAGGGAGTAAAACTCCCTCTTGATGAGGTTACTCTTTATGGTGGCTCCCCAATGAAAAAAGTTTCAAGTGATGGTGATTTATCTACATTTGTTTTAAGCGGTTATGTAGATAAAAATGATAAGAGTAAATTGTATGCAACACCAAATTTGAAGTTGTTATTAGCAACCACAAAGAGCGATAATCTTATAAAAATCTCAGGAGACAAAGGTCTTTTAAAAGTATCTTTGAGTGAAGACAATTTTACAGATGACTCAGAAGAGGCTTGGGAGCTAACTTCTGAGCGTTTTTATGAGAAGTGTACACAATGTCATCCTGCAAAAGTAGTAGAAGAACACACTATGCTTGAGTGGGAAGGACTATTTGGAAGTATGAAAGAGTTTGCAAAACCTACAAATGAAGATACGCAGTATATATTAAGATTTTTAAGAGCATATGCAAAAGATGGAATAGTTAAAGAAGTAGAATAAAACAGAACACAATAACCTCTCTTATAGAGGGGTTTATTTTGCTATAATCAAGTTGAGTTTTTCTCTAAATTGAAAGGAGGATGTAATGGAAAATGATTTTTTAAAGAAACTAAAAACATTGACAATACTTTATGCAGAAGACGAAGAGGGCATAAGAAAAAACATAGCCGATTCTTTAAGATATTATGTAAAAGAAGTATTTGAAGCCAAAGATGGACAAATAGCATTTGAAATGTACTTGGAAGAGACTCCAGATATTATTCTAAGCGATATACATATGCCTATTTTAAATGGCATTGATTTTATTAAAAAAGTCAGAGAAACAGATACACATACTCCCGTTATAATGATAACTGCTCATACTGATAAAAAATACCTACTTGACGCAGTTGAGCTTCATATGGAAAAATATATTGTAAAACCTATCGATATTGATGAACTTTTTGATGCTTTAAAAAAATGTATTGATTTAATGGATATAAATAAAAAAATTATTTTAAAAGTTGATGAAGATTATGTTTATGATTATGATAAAAAAAAGTTAACATATAAAAATGAAGTTGTTATTTTAAATAAAAAAGAGATTGATTTTTTAGAGCTCTTAATATCTTATCAAGATAGAATAGTCACTTATGTAGAACTTCAAGAGTATGTTTGGGGAGATGTAGTCATGACAGATAGTGCTTTGCGTTCACTTGTTAGAAATCTAAGAAAAAAATTACCAACAAACATAGTTACAAATCTCTCTGGAGTAGGGTATAGGTTTGTTTAAATATTTGATATTAATTTTCTCTATATTTTTAAATTTAAATGGAGACTCGGTAAAACAAATACTGTTTGCAGACGATACCTCATCTACACGTTTAGCACCAATTTTAGACATAAAATCGCATATAAAGGTTTTTTTACCCAGCATACCCTACTCATACATAGCTAAAAATACAAACTCAGGGCTTATTCGCTCAAGTGACAATAAACAAGGTTGGGTTTATGACTTGGCCAAAAGTCACAAAAGAATAGATGATTATACTTATATTTTTGAAATTAGAAAAAATTTAAAATTTCAAGATGGTTCAGATTTTACAATTGAATCTGTTATTAACAATCTGAATTATTTTGCAAAATATCCTTTTTTATATACCAATATTGACAAAGTTAAATTAAGTGTAAAAAAGTTAAGCAAATATAAAATACAAATCAAACTTAATAAAAAATATGAAATGTTCTTTTGGGACTTGCAAAGAATATATTTTTATACAGATAAGTATTTATCTAAGTTCGCACAAAAAGGGGCACAAACAGGTTCAGCCAATAAAGAACCAGGACCTTATAGTATGGGACCTTATATACTCAAAAGTGGTTATGCAGTAGGGGATGAGCAAACATCAAAATTAGAATTAGAAGCAAATCCATATTATTGGAAAAAAGGTTTTCCTAAAGTAAAAAAAGTCACGATATACACTCAATTAAGTATGAATCAGGCTTTAGATTATGTAATCAACCATGATGGAAAACTAGATATCAGTCCCATTCCTTTTAATAAAAAAATAAATGTGCTTATGTCAAAATATGCAAAACTTTCCATAAAAGAATCAACTAACAACTTCTTAATATTTTTCAATCTCATAAATGGAAATAAAAAACTAGAAAACATAAAAGTAAGACAAGCACTAAATCAAGCACTAAATCAAGAAAAGTTATTAAATTTTGTATATAAAAAAGAGGGTAAAATTTCGCCTTTTTCAACATCAGTAAACTATAAAATAGTTAAAAAAATAGCAGATAAAAAAGAATACTCAAATAACAAATTGACTGAGAAAGAAAAGAAAAAACTTTTAAAAGATTTAAGTCTAAATGTTTTTACACAAGATAGATTCATGTTTTTATGGAAAGGTATAGAGTATCAACTTAAAAAATATGGTGTAAAGCTTAATTATACAATTACAACAAGTGAAAAAGATATATATGATCAACTACTCAATACAAGAGCTTCAAAAAATAGTAAAAAATGGGATTTATTGATATGGGGAGATGATGATTGGTACAATAACAATCCATGGACAGTATTTTTCGTGTACGAAAATGATAGCCCTTGGTCAACAATACCAAATGATAAAGTTATGGATATCTATATAAAAAAGTTTTTTGAAACTAAAACAGATACAAAAAAATATGAAGAAATAGTTGAAAAGATTCTATATAGAGCAAGAGATATGGCATATACATTAAGAGTTCCATCTATAAATAAAGTAATAGCAGTAAATAAAGAAGTTATATATAAACCAAACAAAGGAGGACTAATTTCTCTTTCTGATATACGTATAACAAAAGAACATTGGTCTATGCGGGGTGAAAGAGAATTTCCTGAGTATCTGAAAACTCCTATTAAAATAAAAAGAGAAAAAAATGAAATTTATAAATAGATTTAGTATTACACTAAAATTTGGTATTTTGTTTGGTATTTTGTGTTTATCAATTTTGATTTTAGGGTATACCTCTATAGATATTAGTGAAAGTTCTAAAGAAAAATTAAAAATAGTACACACAAAATCTCAAAAAGCATTACTTTTACAAGACAAGTTAATATCCCCACTATATGATCTTCGTGAAACTAGTCAATCACTAGTTATGGCTCCAAACCAAACAATTAGAACAAAAATAGAGAAAAAATTAACTCAACTTATTGCAAAATTAGACAATGCTTTTTTACTATATAAAAATAACATTATCTATGAACAATGGACAGAGTATAAAAAATTTATAGAAATAACACAAGAGTATTTAAAAGACGATTTTGAAGAGGGTGCTTATGTAAACATGACAATACCAAGCAAAGAACAGTTTGATTTGTTGGTTTCAGAATTATTAAAAAAGCAAACAGAGTCACTCAATAACTCTAAAATAGCTTATACTACGGCTGTAGAAGAGGCAAAACAATTAAAATTTGAAATCATTAGCTATTTAATTTTAATTTTAGTTTTTTCACTTGTAATTGGTCTTTTGGTCTCGAATAATATAATAAAGTCAATATTTAGTGTTCAAGATGGTCTAAATGGTTTTTTTGAATACTTAAACAATAAAAAAGATAAAACAGAAAAGATTATAGTGGATTCAAATGATGAGTTTTCAGATATGGCTGAACTTATAAATAAAAATATTTTTATTGTCCAAGAAAAGATAGAAAAAGACAAAGCATTGATTAAAAATGCTACAAAAGTTTTAGAGAACATCAAAGGTGGTAACTTAGGTACTAGATTGACAAAAGAGACAAATAGCGAAGCTCTCGATGAGCTAAAATATATGATGAATGATATGATTGATAATTTAGAATCAAGAATAGAAGAAGAATTAAATAAAAGATTAGAACAAGAACAAATTTTAATTCAACAATCAAAACTAGCCGCTATGGGCGAAATGATAGGAAATATAGCTCATCAATGGAGACAACCAATAGCCCAAATAGCTGCAATATTTATGAATATGAAAGTAACTCATAAATTTGATAATTTTACAGAAGAGTATTTGAACTCAAAAATAAAAGAAGGGAATAACTTAACCTCCTATATGTCTCAAACCATAAGTGATTTTCAAAACTTTTTTAACCCTCAAGGAGAAAAAGAGTTTTTTAGTATGGAAAAAGCTTGCAGAGATGCTTACTTTATAGTTGAGTCATCTTTGACATATCATGGTATAAAGATAAGTTTTAATGTCATTGAAGATAGTGATATATATGGATATAAAAATGAATATTCACAAGTTATACTAAATATTTTTAGCAATGCAAAAGATATATTTATGGAGAGAAAGATAGAAAATCCAAATATATATGTAGAGATAAAAAGTGGTGAGAATTATGCAGTTGTAAAAATATGTGATAATGGTGGTGGAATTAAAGATGAACTTCTAGAAAAAATATTTGAACCATATTTTACAACCAAACATAAAACTCAAGGTACAGGTATAGGATTATATATGTCAAAAAATATTATAGAAAGAAACATGAATGGGTTCATAAATGTTAAAAATCAAAACACTGGAGCTTGTTTTACAATAAAGGTGAATAAAAACAAATAAGCAACATATGAAATCTTAGTTTCTTAAAACAAGTCAACTAAAACTCCTATTTAAGGTACAAAACAGATTAAAAGAATTTTGAAAAAAATCTAAAAAAGCTTGGGAATTGAGTCTTTTTTTTGCTACAATCACTTAATCAAATATATGAGGAGAATTACTAATGTCATTTATAGAAGAATACAATAAAGATGTAGAACTTAGGGCAAAGGATGGTGTTCCACCACTTCCTTTAGACGCCAAAAAAACTGCACAAGTAATTGAGTTGTTAAAAAGTGGTGAAGAAGATCAAGAGTTTTTGTTAAACTTGCTTGAAAATAGAGTACCACCGGGAGTTGATGATGCTGCGTATGTTAAGGCAGCTTTCTTAAATGATGTTTCAAAAGGTAATGTAACTTGTGGCATTATATCTAGTGTAAAAGCTATCAAAATTTTAGGAACAATGCTCGGAGGCTATAATGTTAAGCCACTTATAGATGGTCTTAGTAATTCTAATACTGCTATCGCGCAAGCTTCTGCTGATGCTCTTAAATATATTGTTCTTGTATATGATGCATTTAATGATGTAGAGAGTTTATCTAAAACCAATTCTTATGCAAAAGAAGTTTTAACTTCTTGGGCAAATGCTGAGTGGTTTACTTCAAGAGAATCTATTCCTGAAAAATGGACTGTTGCAGTTCTTAAAGTTCCAGGTGAGACAAATACTGATGATTTAAGTCCTGCAAGTGAAGCATTTACTAGAAGTGATATACCTCTTCATGCAAATGCGATGTTGGTTTCAAAACTTCCAGGCTCAATAGAAAAAATTAGAGAGATGCAAGAAGCTGGACATGAAGTAGCTTATGTTGGAGATGTTGTAGGAACTGGTAGTAGTAGAAAATCAGGTATAAACTCCGTACAGTGGCATATGGGAAAAGATATTCCTTATGTTCCAAATAAAAGAACTTCTAGTTTGATTTTAGGCTCAATTATCGCTCCAATATTTTTTAATACAGCAGAAGATAGTGGCGCATTGCCTATAGAAGTAAATGTAGATGCTTTAGAAACTGGTGATATTATAGATGTATATACTCTTGAAGGTAAGATAGAAAAAAATGGTAAAGTTGTAGCTGAGTTTAAACTATCTCCTAATACTATAGCGGATGAATATAGGGCAGGTGGTCGTATACCACTCATCATTGGTCGTGGATTAACAAATAAAGCTAGAGAATCTTTAGGTATGGAGCCTGAAAATATTTTTGCTAAACCAGAACAACCAAGTGATAGTGGAAAAGGTTATACTCAAGCTCAAAAAATGGTAGGACTTGCATGTGGACTTAAAGGTGTTCGTCCAGGTATGTATGTTGAGCCTCATACTTCAACAGTTGGCTCTCAAGATACAACAGGACCTATGACAAGAGATGAGATAAAAGAACTTGCAGCTCTTGGTTTTAATGCAGACCTTGTTTTACAAAGTTTTTGTCATACAGCAGCTTATCCAAAACCAAGTGATGTTGTTCTTCAGCATACACTTCCAGATTTTATTAAAAATAGAAGTGGAGTTAGTTTAAAAGCTGGTGATGGTGTAATTCACTCTTGGTTAAATCGTATGGTTTTACCTGATAGTGTAGGTACTGGTGGCGATAGTCATACACGTTTTCCTATAGGTATATCCTTTCCAGCTGGTTCAGGATTAGTCGCATTTGCAGCTGTAACAGGAAGTATGCCTTTAAATATGCCTGAGTCTGTACTTGTAAGATTTAAAGGTGAACTAAATCCAGGTATAACACTAAGAGACTTAGTAAATGCTATTCCATATTATGCTATAAAACAAGGGCTTTTGACTGTTCCTAAGAAGAATAAAAAGAATGTATTTGCTGGAACAGTTCTTGAGATAGAAGGTTTACCAAAGTTAAAAGTGGAACAAGCATTTGAATTAAGTGATGCAGCAGCAGAGAGAAGTGCAGCAGCTTGTAGTGTACAACTAGATAAAGAGCCTATAATTGAGTATTTAAAATCAAATATAGTCCTTCTAGAATCTATGATAAAAGCAGGATATGGTGATCCTGTTACTATTCAAAGACGTGCTGATAAGATGAAAGCTTGGATAGAGAATCCTGAACTTGTAAAAGCGGATAAAGATGCTGAGTATAAAGAGATTATTGAGATAGATTTAGCTGACGTTACAGAGCCAATTTTGGCATGTCCAAATGATCCAGATGATGTAGCAACTCTAAGTGAAATCTTGGCAGATGATAACAGACCTCATAATATAGATGAAGTATTTGTCGGTAGTTGTATGACAAATATAGGTCACTATAGAGCTCTTGGTGAAGTTCTTCAAGGAGAAGGTCAAGTACCAACAAGACTTTGGATTGCTCCTCCAACAAAGATGGATAAAAACCAACTTATAGAAGAGGGCTATTACTCACTATTTGGTGCAGCTGGAGCTAGAGTTGAAATTCCAGGTTGTTCACTTTGTATGGGTAATCAAGCAAGAGTAAGTGATAATGCAATTGTATTCTCAACAAGTACAAGAAACTTTGATAATAGAATAGGAAAGGGTGCGCAAGTCTATTTAGGAAGTGCAGAACTTGCAGCTTTATGTGCTTTACTTGGAAGATTACCAAGTAAAGAAGAGTATATGAGTCTAGTTCCTAAAAAACTTGCAGGTAAACAAGATAAAGTTTACAAGTACCTAAATTTTAATCTTATAGAAGATTATAAATTAGAGGATTAAAAAATTAAGACCATCTGTTTTATGCAGATGGTCTATCTTCCACTTCCATATCCCATAACACTGATACTCCATACTCTCTATCTAAAGTTATATACTTAAAATACTCTTTTTTAGCTCTATAACTAAATAGTCTAACATCAACGCTTTGACCTTCTAAGAGCTCTTTTACCTCTTTTATCCCAATACCACGCTTACCCCACTTAAGCAGTGAGTTTCCCCAGATACGAAAAGAGCAAGTAGCATCTTTTTTTAGCTCAAAAATTTCCCCATCTTCACTATACCATGAGGCATTTGAGCAGGTATATACTTTTGTGTTTTTTCCATTAACTAATTTTTTCTCTACTACAACCATACCATCATCACAATATGGACATTTTCCTACAATTGACATTTTCACTCCTTACTTTAAAATAGTAGCAAAAATATTTTTATCAATAAAAAAGTATGGCAAAATGAAATATTTTGGTATAATTCGGCAAAAAGTCAAGGAAAAAAATGAAAAGGATATTTTTATATATCATTACTCTTTTAATTGTTGCTATTACTATAATAATACCACTCTATATAAAAAAACAAGTAGATATACAAATTCAAAATGAAAAAAAGATATTAAAAGAGAGTGGAATTGAGCAAACTATTACTGATGAAAAAGGTTATATATCTAGTTATAGAGAGTTTAAATTAAAAATTATAAATGGAGAGAAAATTTAATGTTAAAAGAGAAAATTAAAAATAGACAAAGTGGTATACTACTTTATGGACTTACTCCTCCTAAGGCAAAAAACTCGCAAGAAAACTTAAAAGTTATAGCTGCAAAACATATTGATAGAATAAAAAAATTAGATATAGATGGACTTGTACTATATGATATACAAGATGAATCAGATAGAACAGACTTGGAAAGACCATTTCCATTTATAGAGACTGTTGACCCATGTGATTATGCTAAAAACTATCTTGATGCACCATTACATATACCTGTTATTATATATAGAGCTGTTGGTAAATATAATAAATTTGAGTTTACTAAATGGATTGAAGATAGAAAAGGTAGAGATTTTTTCTCAGTTTTTGTTGGTGCTGCTAGTAAAGAGACTAAAGTTACGATAGGAATGAAAGAAGCATATAAAATAAAAAAAGAAACCAATGACGATATGATAATTGGTGGGATTACAATACCTGAAAGACATAGTATAAAACAGGATGAACATATAAGAGTTTTTGAAAAGATAGATAGTGGCTGTGAGTTTTTTGTATCACAATGTGTATATGATTTGATGGGGGCAAAACGATTTTTGGATGATTATGTAGAGTATGCAAAGAAGCATAATAGAAAAATGGTGCCAATCATTTTTACTATTACACCTTGTGGCTCTTCTAAAACACTTGATTTTATGAAATGGCTAGGTATAAATATTCCAAAACATTTAGAAGATAGATTAAAAAACTCTGAAAATATTTTAGAAGAATCTGTTAGATTGAGTCGTGATATATTTGAAATTCTCTATTTTTATGCTAAGGGCAAAGGCATACCAATAGGATGCAATGTTGAGAGCGTAGCTATAAGAAAAGAGGAGATAGATGCGTCTATAAAACTACTACATGATATTCAAAAAATAATGGATAGATAAATCTAAAGGATTTTAATTTGCACAATATAGTACTATGCACATTCAATGCACGATATACTCATACCTCTATAGGACTTAGGTATCTGTATGCCAATCTTAAAGAGTTACAATTAAAAGCTATTATAAAAGAGTTTGTTATAAACTCACAAGTTGCAGATGCAGTTGAGACAGTTTTAAAAGAAGATCCAAAAATAGTTGGTATTGGAGCGTATATCTGGAATGCCAATGAAGTAGGGGAGTTTATAGAAGTCCTCAAAAAAGTTGCTCCTCATATAATCATAGTCGTAGGTGGTCCTGAGGCTAGTTACTTTCCTCATAGAGTTGATTTTAGTAAGTCTGATTACTTTGTACAAGGAGAGGGTGATATAGCTTTTTATGAGCTTTGTAAGGCTATCTTTGATGGTAATGCTCCAAAGAAAAAAATCATAAAGGCTGATATCGTAGATTTGAGTGAGATTGAGCTTCCTTATAAATACTATAGCGACAATGATGTCGCAAATCGACAGTGCTATGTTGAAGCAAGTCGTGGATGTCCATACTCTTGTGAATTTTGTTTATCTTCACTAGATAAAAAAGTACGTAAAATTGATACAGATATTTTTCTAAAAGAGATGGAAATACTTTGGGATAGAGGAGTAAGAAGTTTTAAGTTTATAGATAGAACTTTCAATCAAGGTATCACTACAGCAAACAGACTTATGGATTTTTTCCTTTCAAAAGAGCCACCATATTTTATACACTTTGAAGTTATACCAGATAACTTTCCTAGCTCTATAAAAAAGAGAATTAAAGAGTTTCCACCAGCTTCATTGCAACTTGAGGTTGGTATACAAACACTTGACCCAGAGATTTCTCAAAATATATATAGAAAACTAAATATAGAGAAAATTAGAGAAAATTTAGAATTTTTAGAAAATGAGACAAAAGCACATTTACATGTAGACTTAATTATAGGTTTACCAGGAGAGAGTCTAGAGCAGTTTGGTAAAAACCTAGATTTATTATACTCTATGACAAAGTGTGAGATTCAGCTCGGAATTCTTAAAAAACTTTCAGGAACAACACTAAATCGTCATGATGAGATGAGAGGTATGGTTTATTCAGATAGACCTCCATATGATATACTCCAAAATGATTTGATTCCTTATGAAATGATGCAAAAAATGAAAAGGTTTACAAGATTTTGGGATATGGTTTACAATAGTGGTAACTTTAAAAAATCAGTTACTTATCTATGGGAAGATGGTAAAGTATATGATGGTTTTTTTGCATTTAGTGAATGGATATATGCTCAAACAGAATCAACTTGGCAAATTTCACTAGATAGACTTGCTTATTTTGTTTTTATATATGCTACGGAAGTATTAAATGTAAATAAAGATGAGTTTAAAAAAGTTATGACAGATGATATGATGGTAGTTCGTGGAAGAAAACTGCCTAAGTTTTTGAGAGTTGAGATAGAGAATAAAAAAACAAGAAAACAAGATAGTAAAATATTTAACAAAAGACAATTAAAACATTTATAGGAAGATATATGAACAAGAGTTTAGTTACAGATTTAGTTAGTTTAGCCTTTGTTGGGTTATCGTTTTTAGGATTACCATATAGTGATGTTTATCTATATATTGGTATGTTTGCACTCTCCGGAGCATTAACAAATCAGATTGCAATTCATATGCTTTTTGAAAAAGTTCCTTTTCTTTATGGAAGTGGTGTAATTCAGTTACGTTTTGAGGCTTTTAAAACTTCAATAAAAGAGCTTATGATGAACCAGTTTTTTACTAGCGAACAATTAGATGAGTTTTTTGCAAAAGAGAAGAAAAAAATAGACCTTACTCCTATCATAGAAAATACAGATTTTTCTCCTGCTTATGATGCTTTAACAAAAACAGTTATGGAATCACAATTTGGTAGCATGCTTGGAATGTTTGGTGGAGAAAAAGCTTTGGAGACTATGAGAGAGCCATTTACTACTAAACTAAAAGTTGCTGTAAGTAGCATTGTTCAAAGTGATGGTTTCAATGAAGAGTTATCAAATAATCTACAAAATTCATCACTAAATGAAGACATGCTAACATCCATAGAGACTATGATAGATAAAAGGCTAGATGAACTTACACCAAATATGGTTAAAGAAATAGTTCAAAACTTTATGAAAGAACAT
>CAZBPU010000009.1:0-29025 GCA_964493845.1 uncultured Sulfurospirillum sp. | reverse complement strand
CTAAGAACATCCCTAAAAATTTGTTCTTAACCTTACTATCATAAACTTCTACTCTAAATCTTTTAGCATCTTTATCAATAGAAAATCTTTTTAGTATGTATTTTTTTCTTATATTTAAGCCTGACTCATTTTTATGTTTTTTATTTACATACCCTATCACATTTACACGAAGTTTTGGGTCAACTAGAACATTAAAATACTCTTTTACCTCTACTAAACTTCCTAATGTGATTATCTTTATTTTACCATCTACATTTACTTTTATATCGCCATTGAACTCATCATAAGCTAAGTATTGAGGTACTAAAGTTGTAAGTTTTCTGTTTCCATAGTAAACAATATATTTGCCTTTCTCTTCAAGAACTGTCATAACAGGAGAACTAGGTTTAAATGTAATTTTTGCACCTTTTTCGACTGGAAAATAGGTAATATGAGAACGGATACGAGACAATGGAATAAATATTTTTTTATTATTAAAAGATATAAATATATCATTGTCTATGACATTTTTTAACTCTTTTGCATTGAGATCAAACTCTCTTTTGTACTCAATCCCCATGATATCCATAAACTTCTCTAACGCAAGAAGTTTATAGTATACCCTCTCATGTACTGGTAAAGCTTTACTTGACTCATTCCCAAAAGCAGCTTTTCCGTTGTTAATAACATAATAGGTAAGAGTTTTACTCATCTCTTTCTCTTCATAAGTCTTTTTTAGATGAGTTTTTGTATTTTTTGTGTGAAAAATATGCTCTTTTTTAAGTAGATTTTTATTTATATACTTATCTACTTTCTTAGCTATCTCTGCTAAATTTCCGTACTTTATACCTTCTATAACAGACTGGTCAATGATAGTAGCTTGTCCCCATTTACCTGGGCGATGATTTTTATCTATATATTTTTTTCTATAAAAACCACTTCCATCATGTAGGTTTATAACCATCTTGATATTTGGTTTAACTATTATCTCTTTCATTTTCTTTATCGAATGATAATCATGGTCATTTACAGGTAAATCTGCAAACTTTCTGTTCATATCTCCATAAGGTCCACGATTTCGTTTAATAATAGAATAAAAATTAAAATTTGGTACAATCCAAACCGAACCCTTTGTTATCTTATAATGAGTTGATAAAATAGATGCTGCCATGAAACCACCTGGTTCATCTCCTTGAATACCACCAACTATAAAAAGTGTATTGTTGTTATCAGTATCACCCTTTTTTATAAGAGTAAAATCAAATCCATCTGCAAAAACCAATCCTGTAAAAAGGATAAATGTACTAAATAATCTTAACATGCCAAGGCTCAAATCTAACTCCATCTCTATTGTTTATTGTATATCTCATCGATATATATGGTAACTTCTGCAATCTCCAAAACTCTTTAGTTCTTGCAAAAGAGACTGTAAAATTTTTATATCCCCATCCAATTTTTCCTACATCAAAATCTCCTACCGAGTGGTAAGAGTACGCCGGTGGTGCTAAAGAACGAGAAGCCTTTGTAAGGTTACCTTTTGTACTCTTTATCTTATTAAAATAAAGATTCATCTGTTTTGGAACACCTCTTACTCCTGAAGTAAGTATAAGTGATTTTCCTACATCAGAGATAACTCTGTTATAAGATTCATCTGAGTGTCCACGAAATAGATAATGCCCTGTATGTTTTATCTTCATAACATCTTTTTTATTTATATTTGTTGTCAATGTTGGTACTGTTCTATTTCCATAAAATCCATGAGCACTTGGCTCTGAGTAAAATATCTCTTCTATAAAAGCTAACTCTGTAGGTGTAAATGCTCCTATCTTAGAGTATCTAGCAGCAATTTTTAGCATATTGTCAAAAGACAAAATATTAAAATTACCAAAACCTACATATCTTTTAACAAGTTCTAGTTTTTTTTGTACATGCATAAATGGTTTTATCTGTTCATCTCTTAACCAAACAGTATCATCAATATACTTATGTGTATTTGCTATCGCAGAAACAGAAGTTGCCGTGATAAGTCCTAAAAACGTACGTCTACGCATCTGCTATAATCCCTCAATTAATGTGTATGCCATTATACCATCTTTAACACTCAACAATATTAACAGCAAGTCCACCCTGCGATGTCTCTTTGTATTTGCTCATCATATCTTTACCAGTTTCAAACATAGTTTGTATAACACTATCTAGTGA
Organism: uncultured Sulfurospirillum sp.; assembly: GCA_964493845.1. GTDB lineage: Bacteria > Campylobacterota > Campylobacteria > Campylobacterales > Sulfurospirillaceae > Sulfurospirillum_A. The sequence continues at coordinate 26,844 of CAZBPU010000009.1, read as the reverse complement.
AACATAGTGACTTCCATCTCCATTTAATGACATTCGTGCAGCATTTACTGCTCTTACAGAAGCTACAGCATTTCTCTCTATACATGGAACTTGAACAAGTCCACCAACAGGGTCACAAGTAAGTCCTAAACTATGCTCCATTGCTATCTCTGCTGCATTTTCTACTTGCAAAACTGTACCACCCATAGCTTCAGCTAAAGCTCCAGCTGCCATAGAACAAGCTACACCAACTTCTCCTTGACAGCCAACATCAGCTCCACTTATAGAAGCATTTTTTTGATAAAGTAACCCAATGGCTCCTGCAGTTAAAAGAAAATTTATGATTTTATCTTCGTCATACTCTTTAAACTTGTTTCCTAAAAACTTGTTCATATAGTGCATAACTGCTGGCACTATACCTGCTGCTCCATTGGTTGGTGCTGTTACTACTTTTGCGCCACAAGCATTTTGCTCATTTACTGCTAATGCCCAAAGGTTTAGCCAATCCATCACTTCAAGTGGGTCTATCATAGAGAAACCATCTTGTTTTTTAAGTTTATTATAAATTTTGTTTGCTCTTCTTTTTACACCAAGTTGCGGAAGTTCTCCAGTAGTAGCACACCCCTCTTCTACACACTCTTTCATCACTTGCCAAATTTTAAGCAGACCAGCTTTTGTCTCTTCTTCACTTCTAAAGACTTTTTCATTTTCCATCATAAGAGTGCTTATCTGTAGAGAGTTTTCTTTGCATTGTTTTAAAAGTTCATTTGCATTTTTAAAACGATATGGAAAAGATATAGATTTTTTACTATTTTTATCTTCTATTTCATCTTCATTTACTACTGCTCCACCACCTATAGAGTAGTATGTTTTCTCTTTTAAAAGTTCGTTTTTATTGTTATACATGTAAAGAATCATCCCATTTGGATGAAATTTTAAAAACTTATCACCATATAAAACTATATCATTTTGAAAATCAAAATTTACTCTTTTTATCTCTAAAAGATTTATCTTTTTACACTCCAAAACATCTGCTAATCTTTTTTTTGCTTCACTCATTTCTACACTTTCAGGCAGATATCCCATGAGTCCTAAAACTATAGCTTTATCACTACTATGTCCTCGACCTGTTGCACCAAGAGAACCTAAAAGATCTACTTTTACTCTAAAACAATCTTGTAAAACACCTTCATCAAATGCCTCTTTTATAAACATATGTGCGATTCGCATAGGTCCAACAGTATGTGAACTAGACGGTCCAATTCCTATCTTAAAAAGGTCAAATACGCTATCCACGAATTCCCTTTTTTAGTAGCTCTTCCACCTCTAAAGCAGGAAGAGGTTTACTGAAAAGATACCCTTGCATCTGCTTACAATTATGGTATGCAAAAAACTCTCTTTGTTTTTCTGTTTCTATTCCTTCTGCTAAAACTTCTATGTTTAAACCCGTTCCTAAAGCTATAATAGATTCTGCAATCGCTTTATCTTCATAACTATTTAAAATATTGCTTACAAAAGCTCTATCAATTTTTAGTTTAGTAATAGGTAACTGTTTCAAGTATGCTAATGAAGAGTGTCCTGTACCAAAATCATCAATTGCTATATCTATATTTAGTTTTCTAATCTCATTTAAAATCTCTATAGATTTAGTTATATTTTTCATGGCAAATCGTTCTATTATCTCTATTTCTAGCCACTCTGCCTTACAAGATGTCTTTTCCAAGTTACCTTTTATACACTCAACAAAATTTTTACGTTCTAACTGTTTTATGGCAACGTTGATTGACATTTTTTTGAGTTTATACCCTTTACTTTTCCACTCACTCATCTGTTTCATTGACTCATGAACTATCCATTGACCCATATTTATTATCACACTACTTTGTTCAGCTATATTTATAAACTGATCTGGGAAGATAAGCCCTTTTGTTGGATGATTCCATCTTATAAGTGCTTCAACTCCCAAAATTTTTCCACTTTTTGACTCAACTAATGGCTGATAATGCAAAACAAACTGTTTCTCTTTCACAGCAATCCTAAGCTCTTTCTCAAACTCCATTAGTTTTTGTGTCTCATCATTCATCTTGGATGTAAAAAATCTATATCCATCCCCACCATCATCTTTGGCTTTATACATTGCAATATCGGCATTTTTTAAAAGAGTCTCAACACTATTACCATCATTTGGAAAAATACTAATACCCATACTCAATGTTATATTATGAACTGAATTTTCTAATTTAATCTCTTTAGTAAATGATTTTTGTATCTTTGTAATTATCTTTATGATATCGTGTATACTTTGAAAATCATCTATTAAGATTACAAACTCATCTCCACCAAATCTAGCTACTGTATCAGTATCTCTTATAGAGTGTTTTAATCTACAAGCAATCTCTTTTAGTATTGAATCACCTACATTATGTCCCAAACTGTCATTGATTATTTTAAATTTATCTACATCTATAAATATAACAGCAACTTGTTTTTTTGTCCTTTTAAAATGCTTTATATCTTGTTCTAGCCTATCTGTAAGTAACAATCTATTTGGCAACGATGTCAAATAATCATGTTTTAAATTGTGAGTCAATTCTTCTTGTTGTTTAAGCGTTATGTTATACTGCTTCAATAAGTTTTTTTGATATTTCATCAAAACTTGCTTTAATTTACTAGAGAAAAATATAGTTATAATCAGCATAATAGCCATAATTATAAATGCAAAAATAATTCTACTCTTAAGTATCTCTATTTGAGAGTGTTTTATATCTAACTTTTTCTGTTTTAATCTTTCTATAATATTTTCTTCATATGTACCTGTACCAATAATCCACTCATACTCTGGTACATACATAAGAAAAAAAGTTCCTGCTTGTAACTCTTTTTCTATATCATAACCTATAGATATCGTGTTGTTTGCAAAAAATCCTTCAGGAATTATCTGACCACCTTTTATTGCTAAAGATATATTTTGTTTACTCATTGCTATGTTTTCATGTAAGATAGATTTTCCATTTTTGTCATATATAAAAAATCTTTTTTCGCTATTTTTAAATAAATACAGTATATTTTTTTTGATGTTATTTATTATATCCTCATCATATCTTGCTGTCCCAATATATAAATTTAAATTTGTAAAACCTTTAATAAATCCTATCTTTTTTTTCATCACATCTTCATTTGGTTTATACCAATACCACTCTTGAAAGCCCTCATTAAACTCTTTGACTATTCTAATACTTTCTCTAATGGTATATTGTCCTTTAGCATCTTGTAAATTATATAAATTTTTATTTTCTAAAGATGGTTTAGGAGGTAACAAAATACATTTACCATCAAAATCATATATAAAAAAATACCCTGTTCCATCCCAAAATATTATGTCTCTTAGATTCTCTTTTATTTTTTCTATAATCTCTTGATCTGAAAAATTACTACTATTTCTATATGTATCTCTTATAATATCGGAAGCGAGATTAACCATACCTCTAACATCTTCTCTTGCTTGATTTCTTTGTAGTTTAATAGTGCTTGTTAAAAAAGAAGCCATGGTTTGTACTTTATCCATAGCTTTTTGTTTCTCTTGTTTTAAAAGTTTTATCTGCTCTAACTCAATCTCTTTTTTAAAAGTAGCTTGCCTATTGTTTAAGCCTGTCAAAACAAACACAAATGCAGTCACAACTACACTCAATATAGGCAGTATGACTACCCACTTAGTTAAATTTTTTTCATTAAAAAGAGACACAAAACTTCCTTTGAAAAATATAGTCTGATATTTTACTATAATTTAACTGTTATTACTACCTCTGGAAACTTTAAAATTCTCTCAACCCTCTCTTGCCAAAGTTCTTTAAACTCTTTTCTTTCTTCGTCAGTTGCAGTTCCTGAAAGTGTTTTTTGCATAAGAGGGCTCATCTTTGGATTTGGTGCTAATCCATTTGGATCATAATTTACATCTACTGTTTTACCACTTCTATCTACTAGTCTCATGGATGAAGATATATCAGCATTAAAATGCATAAGACCACGTCTATCATACTTTCCACTCAGTCCGTGAAAACCACTTTTTGATGTAGCACCTGTGATTTGAGCTATAACATTTGATATAACACCTGTTACACCTTCACTAATATCATCTTTAAGGTAAACATTGATTTCACCACGTTTTGGAGTATCAAATCTTTTTAATCCCTCTTTAAGCATCAAAAAAGCCCCAGCAACCGTAGGGCAACTATGTCCAGCACTTTTTACAACATCCAAGTAAGAAAACTCTATCTCTCCACCTTCAAATGCTCCAAGAACATCTGAGAGCTCATCTATGATTTTAATTTTCTCTACTTTGTCGAAAAATTTTGGGTATATCATTGTACATCCTTTTTTATTTATATGGTACAATATCATTGATAAAAAAGGATTGATTTTATGCAAGAGTTATGGAATAATAAATTTAATCGTGGTGATTTCTTATACGGCACAAAGCCAAACAATTTTATACAAGAGAACTCTCATCTCATTGAAAAAAAATCTACTGTTTTATGCTTAGGAGAAGGAGAAGGTAGAAATGCTATTTTTCTTGCAAAAAGAGGCTTACAGGTAGAAGCTCTTGATGCTAGTGATATTGGTCTAAAAAAACTTCAACAAAGAGCTTTAGAAGAAGCTATAGCTATAACTATAAGACATACACTTATAGAAAACTGGCAACCAGCCAAAAAATATGGAGCTATTATCTCCTCTTTTATGCACCTTAGCAAAGAAGAGCAAAAAGATATGTTTATAAAATCTATAGATACCCTAAAAGGCAATGGTTACTTTATAGCTGAGTTTTTCAGCATAGACCAAGTCAATTTTTTGAGTGGTGGACCAAAAGATACAAATATCTTATATCAGCTAGATGAACTTTATGCACTTTTTTCTACACTTCCTTGCACTATACACAAACTTTCTCAAGAAATTATAGAGCTAAATGAAGGTAACGGTCACAATGGAGAAGCTAGTGTAATTAGAATAATCTTAAGAAGATGGATATAGTTTAATACTTACTATCTCACTTGGAGCTAAAATCCTTATTGGTGGCCCCCAATAACCAGCACCACTACTTACATATATTTGAGTATTTTTAGAGTGCTGATAAAGTCCACTTAAATATGGCTGGTCAAGTAAAACTAAAAAACCAAAAGGAAAAATCTGTCCTGCATGAGTATGTCCACTAAGTATCAAATCTATTTTTTCATCTTTTAACTCTTTTGTTATTTTTGGCTGATGAGCTAATAAAACTGTAGGTAAGGTAGTATCAACATAAGAGAGTGCTTTATGTAAATCTGGCTTTAAAATTCCAAGTCGTCTACCCATCAAATCTGGGATACCTACTAAATTTATCCTATTATCAATCACTACACTTTCATTGTTTAAAACCTTTACATGTAAAGATTCCAAAAACCTACATATATCTTCTACACCATGAAAATACTCATGATTTCCACTCACAAAATAGACACCATAACGGCTTTTAATCTCTTTTAGACTATCAAGTTTATCTCCAATCTCATCTGCTTGCAAATCTACTAAATCACCAGTGATAACTACAATATCAGTATCAAGTGTATTGATATCTTTGACTATATCTTCTAAAAACTCCTTACCTAAACTTTTACCTATATGTACATCACTAATCTGTACTATTTTTAACTCTTTTTTGAGTCCTTTTATCTTTATATCCACTCTGTTTATATTTGGTTTTTTAAAACCATTAAAAAAACCTCTTATTATATATGAAAAAGCAAATATAAGTATCGTTACATCAAATAACATTTTTAACATCAATCTTCTTGATTTATCAAATGATACTTTTTTAAATGATATATGAAAAATATCATATACAATGGCAATACAAAAAAGCATAAAAGATATACCAATCAAAGAGGAGAAAAAAGTAAAAAAAGAGTTAGGCATGATAGTAAAACGAAGTGTTAAAAAATAGACTACTTCACCAAGACTTAGTGTTATCATAGTCCACTTTAAAAAAAATCTATACTTCTGTAAAGGTCGTAATTTTATCAAAAATCTACGATAACTGTAAGTGTTAAGACCTACAATAATCAAAGTGGCTACTACAGAAAAAATTATACGAAACAAATTCATGTAGTAGCCCCCAAAATGACTAATAACCGTCTAAATGTTTTGTTTTTGGTAAAATAAGGTTTAGTAAGATACCAATAATAGCACCTAGCCCAATGCCACTAAATCCAACTCCACCAAAGTTAAAACTCATACCACCTATAGCAAAAACTAAGATAATAGATACAATTATCATATTTCTAGGATCTTGTAAATCTACTTTTTCTTTTATAAGAGTACCCATACCAATTGATGCAATGATACCAAAAAGAAGAAGCAAAATTCCTCCCATAACAGGAACAGGAATTGTTCCTAAAAGAGCTCCAAGCTTACCAACAAAAGCTAAAACGATAGCAAAAATTGCTGCCCAAGTCATGATAGCTGGATTAAATGCTTTTGTAACAGTAACAGCACCAGTAACTTCTGAATAAGTAGTATTTGGTGGTCCACCAAAAAGAGCAGCAACACTTGTAGCAATTCCATCGCCTAAAAGAGTATTTTTAAGTCCTGGTTTTTGAAGATAGTCTCTTTTTGTTACATTTGATATAGCTAACATATCTCCTATATGCTCAACTGCAGGAGCAATAGCTATAGGCAAGATATATATAATTGCTTCAAGGTTAAACTCTGGAGCAACAAATTTTGGCATAGAGAACCAAGGAGCAGCTACAACTGCATCAAAGTTAACAAGTCCAAACATCATAGAGACTATATAGCCAACAACAATACCACAAAGAATAGGAAGCAGTCTAAAAATACCTTTTCCTAAAAGTGTAGTTAAAAGAACTACTGTTAAAGTTATCAATGAAATCGTAATTGCTATTGGAAAATCTACAAGAACTACTGAACCATCTCCAGTTTTACCCATAGCCATGAAAACTGCAACTGGAGAAAGAATAAGACCAATAGTCATAATAACTGGGCCAACTACAACAGCTGGTAAAAGTGTATGTAAAAATTCACTTCCTTTTACACGAATAAGCAGACTAAGAACAACATAAAAAAGACCTGCCGCAAAAAGTCCGCTCATTGTTCCTGCTATTCCCCAAGTCTGTACACCATAAATAATAGGTGCTATAAAAGCAAAACTAGAAGCCAAAAAGATTGGTGGAACTGCTTCTTTGTTAACAAACTGAAATATAAGTGTACCAATACCTGCTGTAAACAATGCAACACTAGGGTCAAGCCCTGTTAAAATTGGAACCAAAACAAGCGCACCAAACGCAACAAATAAAAACTGTAACCCTACTATGCTATCTTTCAAGCTAAACTTATACTCTGTACTACTTTGCACATATCCTCCTTAGATGTTTAACTACTAATCTCCAAAAAGAGTAGTAGTCAAACATCAACTATTGCAATATTTTCTGACCTCTTTATCTATTTCAAATATTTCAGATAAACTTTTTGGATTAACATCTCCAAAATAATGATATGCTCTTTTTGTAAACTCTGCTAGTTCTAATATATTTAGTTCATTTTTAAAAAATTTGTCAATTGCTATCTCATTTGCTGCATTTACTACAACCCCTCGTTGAGGATTTTCAAGTAAAGAGTCTTTTATCTCCCAAATTGGATATCTTTCACTCATTATTTCTTTAAAATCCAAAAAACCAATCTTACATAAATCTACTGACTCAACAATAGGAGTATCAACCTTACCAAGAAGAGCATAAGCGATAGGAAGTTTCATATCTGCATTGGCTAAGTGAGCTGTACTACTTCCATCTTTAAAATCTATCATGGCATGTATGACAGAACGAGTCTCCATAATAGCATCAACATTTTTTATATCAAAAAGCCATTTTGCTTCAAGTAATTCAAAAAGTTTATTTGTCATAGTTGCACTATCTATCGTGATTTTTCTTCCCATAGACCAATTTGGATGCTTTAGTGCCTCCAAAGGAGTTTTTAGTGCCAGTTCATTTAGTGGTATATCACGAAATGCTCCTCCACTTGCCATAATAGTCATCTTATTTATCTCACGTCCACTTTGAAGATACCAAAGTCCAAAATGTTCACTATCTATGGGAGTAATTTTTTTGCAATCTAACAAATGTCCTGCAACAACTAAAGACTCTTTATTTGCAAGAGCAAGTTTTTTACCAAGTTCCAACGTTTTTATAGTAGGTGCAAGTCCAACAAAACCTACAAGAGCATTAACTACTAAGTCTGATTTACTTAACTCTATAAGCTCCAAGATACCCTCAGCTCCATAGAAAACATTGTTATGTTTTACACTTAAAGATAACTCTTTTGTTGCAACACAAACATATGTGGGATTATATTTTTCTATCTGCTGATTTAAAAGAGTTATATTTGTTCCAGCTACTAAAGCCTCTACATGTAAAGAAAATTCATCAGCGATTTTAAGTGTATTTACTCCTATAGAGCCAGTTGAGCCAAGAAGTATCAATGAATACCTGTCAATACAAAAATCATAATAACAACAGCGAAGAGATATCCATCTAACCTATCTAAAAATCCACCATGTCCAGGAAAAATAGATCCACTATCTTTTACTCCAGCTTCACGTTTTAGATAACTTTCAAAAAGATCGCCCCACACAGAAGAAACAGATACTAAAAATGATGTAATAACAGCAACCCATAAACTATAATGCATAAGTCCTACAAAAGTTCCAGCTATTGTTGCAAGAACAATACCTCCAATAACACCTTCCCAAGTCTTATTTGGACTTGTTGGAGAAAATGGAGTCTTCCCTATACTTTTACCTACAAAATAAGCAGCAGTATCAGTCGAAGCAACTACAACAACTAACCAAATAAGCATATTTATACCAAAATCTTTATAGAGCGTAAACATAAATAGCATTGAAATTGATGGATAGAAAAATGGTGCTAACGCTTTATAATTTACCTCTTTTTTATGAGCCATTACTGAAGTAGCAATTACTAAAACAACAAAAATTAGCCCTACTGGTTGAGAGTAAAAAGCTGCAGCAATCCAAACTAAAACTGCATAAACATAAAGCTTATTATCATTCTCTCCAAAAAGCTTCATCGCTTCATGAAAAGAGAATAGATAAGCGATACCCAAAATAGCCCAAGTAAGAAAAAGGCTATCCATAACAGCAGTCAAAACAGCAACCGCCACGAGAACTAATCCTGTTAAAATTCTTTGCTTGTTAGTATTATATATCTCTTTAATATCCATAAATATACCCTTAAAAATTTTATATATATTATCTAATTATTCGTGAGTTTTTGCTTATACTGTGATATCTAGTATGGAAGTAGGAGTATCCTCTTCACTCTGCTTTAAATGTTTATGCTTTGTATCTTTTGTAGTTTCTTCTTCTTTTGCTCCACTCTCTTCTTCATTTTTTTGCTTTTGATGCTCTTTTTCTGGGTCAATCTTATAAGTCTCTTCTGTTGGACGTACCTCTTTTACAACTTCCTCTTTTTCATTGGCAATAGCACTAGCCATAACACTCTGCATCTCATTTCTATTTTGAACAGCAGTCTGTTTTGTTGCAGCAGCAGTAACACTTTGATTTGTATATATTACTGAGCCTAAAGGACTTATTGCCATTGCTTACTCCTCGAAATGCATTGTTTTATAATCTACATATGTAACATTTGCTCCATTTACTATAGTTACGTTCCTTCTTTGAGTATAATCGACCAAATAAGTACCTTTTTTAGTCACGCTAAATTCTACACATATCTTTGCCGCAAAATCCAATACACTTTGAGGAACACTCTCTTTATCTGTTCTTATTATAACATGACTTGATGGGATATCCTTGATATGAAACCAAATATCTCTCTTTTTTGCCTCTTTTAGTAACTCAATGTTACCTTTTTCATTTTTACCAAGCATTACTTTATAACCCTCTATAAAAAAACTCTCATAAGATTTCTGCTCTTTTTTTACTTTTTTCTTCTGTTTTTGTTTTGGTAAAAGTATATTTATCTCAGATTCATCTTTTGCTTTATCTACTGCTTTTTGCATACTTTTCAAGAAGTCAATCTTCTCTTGTAAATTTTCTCTCTCTTTATAGAGTGATTTTGCTTTTTTCTTTAGTTTTTTTGCGCTTGTAAACAAGATATTGCCTACTTCACTTGGAGTTCTTGCCTCTTTTGGAAGAGTTATTTCTACATCACTACCATCAAAATCTTTTAGCTTTATACTCTTTTCATAAGCTTTTATAAGATGAAGATTACTTAAAACAAGAGTTCCCCAATGCATATACTTTTCACTCTTTTTTAAAAGCTCATCTTCACTCTGTAAAAAATTCAAAAGTTTTTGTAATTTATCTATCTTTTTTTGTAGATATATTAACTTTTGATTTTTCATTTGATTTAGTTTTATATTGGCTCTTTTTTTATACTCATCTTCTAAAAATTTCTCTATATCTTCTATAAAAACATCTTCTTGTTTCATCTCATACGGAGGTAGTGGCTCTAGTTTTTCACCAACTTTTATACTTCTATATGAAACACTTGAATCTATATGACGAAGAGCTTCTAAGACTACCTCATCAGCATCTAAAATAATCGCATTTGTATTGCGCCCCGTAAACTCAAACTGTAATATGCTTTTTTGTTCTTTATAACTTGAGTTTGAATCTACGTGTATCCTTAAAACTCGATTGTTTTTTACAATTTCAACTCTTGTTATACTACTTCTACCAAATCTTTTATAAAGAACTACATCAAAAGGTGCACTGTATATTTTTGCTCTTTTATAACTCTGCTTTTTAAAGATATATGAGTCACCTTTTTTCATATCAAAATAGATTATTTCATCTCTATTGAAAGTGACTTTTATAATGGTGTCTTCTACTCTCTCTATGGAAGAGATTGACTTGTACTGTTCTAAGTATTTTGCTATTTGTATTAATTCATTGTATTTCATAAGAAGATTATAATACAATTACAGTAAAAAGGAGATTTTATGAAGGTTGTTTTTACTATATTGTGCGTTGCATCGCTACTATTTTCTATGTCATCTAAGCAAAATATCAACTCAGATTTACTCTCTCATGTAAAGAGTTATGTAACTAAAAAATACACTCTTAAAACACCAAAATATGAGTTTCACATCGAGCCTAGCTCTTTAAATATAGAAGGTAACTACACTATGCTATCTGGTGCTCCCCTTTATGAAGATGGCTCATACATTTCAACAGAATATTTTGAAGATATAGTTTTTACTCTATGCTTACAAAAAATAGATGAAAAATGGAAAGTTATTTATGATTTAAGCCACAATGATGTACCCTCTTTTAAAGAAATGAGAGAAATAAAAAAAGAGTTCCCAAAAGAGTTCCCAAAAAAACTTCTTCCTGAATATTGGCAAGAAAAATTTAGTACAATCACAATAAATATAGAAGATAAAAATCCTAATATAGTGTTTGAAAAAGATGGAAAAGTTTACGTCAATAACACTCTGCTAAGAGATGGTAAATATGAGCTTATCATAGCAGATGACTTTATCTGGACAAAATTTACTATAGATAACAATAGATTAAATGGTAAATATGAAAAGTATTTTGATGGTAATACACTCTCTTCTATTGGCTTTTTTGTAAATGGAAAAGCAGAAGGTGCATCAAAAAATTTTTATAATAGCGGTGAAATTTGGTTTGAACAACATTACAAAAATGGCAAATTACAAAATCAAACCACTTATGATAAAGAGGGAAATATTATCAGAGGGTTCAATTAATTAAAATCAAAAACCATATAAGAGTTGCCCAAAATCTCATATCTAAATTTAGACGAATTTTTAGGTGATGCTACAGTTCGATTTATTAAACAAGTATATTTATCTCCATCATTGGAATCGCATTAGCAATACTATGTTTTATATCATCTTCTTTAATTTTTTCCATACTATCCTCCTATAAAATTTTATAAAGTATGTCGTGATATTTCGGTATACTTTATAAAAAACAAAAGGTAAATTATGATTTTAGACTACAAAGACATTGAAGATATGTCACGATATAAAATTATGTCAGATACGGTTATACCAAGACCTATTGCCTGGATAGTTACTGAAGATAATGGCATCATCAATGCTGCTCCATTTTCATACTTCATTCCACTTTCAAGTAATCCAGCAACTGTTATAGTCGCAATCGGACAAAAAAGTAAAACTGTACCAAAAGATACTCTTGCAAACATACTTAAACACAAAAAAGCAACTATCTGCTTTGTAAACAAAGATAACTTAGAACAGATGAAACTATGTGCAACTCCACTAGAAAAAGAGCAAAGTGAAATAGATGAATACTCTATAGAAGTTCAAAAAGTTCTAGAAGATTTTCCTCCTATGATAAGCTCATCTCAATCAGCTCTTTTTTGTGACTACTACTCTACTGTAGAACTTCCAGGAAAAACAACTCCTATTATATTGGAGATAAAAAAACAGTTTATAGAAGATGACAGAATAGATGAAAATCAACATATAGAAGTAGAAAACATAGGAAGAAATGGTGCATTTTTTAGTGCTATGGTAAAGCTATAAAATTTTATAGCTTTACATACACTTCTCTAAGGGCATTTCTTGAAGCTTTATCTACAAGTGTAAAAAAGTTGTCTATATTATCCTTCTGCGTTTTTGGTTTATGACCTTTTACTTTAATAAATTTGCATTTTATAGCATCTGTAATTTTGTAAAACTTTTTATATAGTTCATGGTTTGCAATTTTTTTATTTTTACTTGTTAGGTAATCACTCTTTTCAAACTTTTCCCGTCGTGAATATAAACCCAATATATTTTGACAATCAGTAAAAACACTAAGCTCCACATCTTTTAAATCAATTTCACTTAAAGCCCACAATAGAGTTTCTAGCTCTAGTTTTGTTGAAGATGTAGAATCAAATTTTTTAACTTTCACTCTTTTTCTTAAAGACTCATCATATACTTCGTTTTGCTTTACATGTAGATATGCACCAAAGCCTATATTTTGCTTAGGATTGACACTGCCATCGGTAAATAAAAATTCTTTTTGTTTCATTAAAAGAGTATACCATATTGTATTTAATGATTTTTCTTGTATCATATAGTATAAAAAAGGAAAGATATATGAAAGTAAAAGACGTAGCACAATTTATGCTAAAAGAGTTAAATAAAAAAGGGGTTTTACCTCAAGTAGGATTAGCAGATATAATCAAAGAAAAATTTGGTGATGAATTTGTTTTTACTACTACTCATGGAACTATCACTATAGATAGAAAAGTTATAAGAGAATTTAACAAACTAAAAGGTGATGATATCCGTTGGGATAAAGATGGATGTTGCTGGGAAGAAGTTTAAGGCTAAGTTTTATACAATATAACTAGAACAATAAATTTAAAAAAAGGAAAATAAAATGGCAAAAGGAAAAGACAGTCAAAAGGCTGTAAAAAAAGTAGCAGGCAAATCGTTAAAAGAGAAGCGACAAGAAAAAAAAGCTAAAAAAGCTAACGGCTAGTTTCTCATTAACTGACTTTACGATAAACTAATATAGTAGATAGTGTAAAAAAACTGTGTAAATCCAAAAAAAAAGACCTAATAAAATTGTATCACAAAATCACTTTTTTATCTTTTTTTTGCTAATATAAATCAAAAAAGGTAGAAAAATGGGTCAAACTATCACAGAAAAGATTTTTAGTGAGCATATAGGACATAAAGTATATGCCGGTGAAATTATAGAATCTAAAATAGATATGGTTATAGGAAATGATATAACAACTCCTATAAGCATCAAAGCTTTTGAAGATAGTGGAGTAGAAAAACTAGCAAATCCAGATGGATTTTCTATCGTTATGGACCACTTTATCCCAGCAAAAGATATAGCTTCAGCAAATCAAGCAAAAATAAGCCGTGATTTTGCATATAAACATGACTTAAAACACTTCTTTGATGAAAAAGACATGGGAATAGAGCATGCACTTCTTCCAGAAAAAGGGTTGGTTATTCCTGGTGATGTTATCATTGGAGCAGACTCTCACACTTGTACTCATGGAGCTTTAGGGGCATTTGCTACTGGTATGGGGAGTACTGATTTGTCATTTGCTATGATAACTGGTGGAAACTGGTTTAAAGTTCCTGAAGCTATCAAAGTTATATTTAGCGGAAAGCCTGGTAAACATATATATGGTAAAGATTTGATTTTAGAGGTTATTCGTCTTATTGGAGTTGATGGAGCACTATATAAAACTCTAGAGTTTACTGGTGACACGATAACTCATCTAGGTATGGCAGATAGATTTAGTCTTTGTAATATGGCTATAGAAGCTGGTGCAAAAAACGGTATTGTAGCAGTTGATGATATAACGAGAGAATTTTTAGCTGACAAAGATTTGGCACGTCCAATCAAAGAGCATTATAGTGATGATGATGCAACTTATGTGCAAACTATCGAAATTGATGTAGAAAAACTTGAACCTGTTATCGCCTACCCTCATCTACCATCAAACGGAAAATCTATAAGTCAAGCTGTTTCAGATAACTTGGAAGTTGACCAAGTTTTTATAGGAAGTTGTACAAATGGTCGTTTAGAAGACTTAAGAATTGCGGCTAAAATACTTGATGGTAAAAGAGTAGCAAGAAAAACAAGACTTATCATAACTCCAGCAACTCAAAAAATCTCACTTCAAGCTTCAAGAGAGGGTTTAGTAGAGATTTTTATCAATGCTGGTGCGGTTTTTTCAAATCCAACTTGTGGAGCATGTCTAGGTGGATATATGGGCATACTTGGTAAAGAAGAGAGATGTATCTCTACAACAAATAGAAACTTTGTAGGACGTATGGGTGATAGAAGTAGTGAAATCTACTTAGCAAACTCTGCAGTTGCAGCAGCAAGTGCCATCGCAGGAAAGATAGTAGACCCAAGATAAATGATAAATTTACCTTGTGTTATAGTTGCAGGTGGTAAAAGTAGCCGAATGGGAAGTGATAAAGCACTGCTTCCTTTTGGCTCATTTAATACTCTAACTGAATTTCAGATAGATAGACATAAAAACAACTTTTTATCTCTACATGTAAGTTGTAAAACTAAAGATAAATTTGACTTTAAAGTAGATTTTATTGAAGATACAGATGAATTTAACGAATACTCTCCACTCATCGCTCTTTATAGTATACTAAAAAAGTTTACTACTTCTGTTTGTATTTTAAGCGTTGATACTCCATTTGTTACAGGTCATGTTTATAAAAAACTTATCTCATATAAAGATAATTTTGATGTCATCATAGCTCGTTCACCTTATGGCTCACATCAACTATGTGCTATTTACTCTCCTAAAATATTAGCAACTTTAGAACAACAAATTAAAAACAACAATCATAAGATAAGAGATATGCTAAAGTTAGTAAAAACAAAATATGTAGATTTTGAAGATGATTATATTTTTACCAATTTAAATAGGCCAGAAGATTATACAAAAGCAAACAAGTACTAGATAAAACACTAAAAGAACTCTCATATCCAAAACTAATACTCATAGACTTAAAAGAGTTTCAAGCAATCAATATATCTTGTGAAGGTCTAAAGGAAAACTAATAAGATTACTTCCTATTGACCCAAATGCACTCTTTACATGTAAAGAAATTATCTCTACATGTAAAGAGCATAATATAAAGAGTATAGCCTCTCATACAAACTCACAAAATCTTAATTTTGACTATTTTCAAGGTTATTATTTAGAAAAACCAAATTCAATTCTTTAAGCTATTACTTTTTCTTTTTTCTTTTTTTAACTCTTAAAACATATCCCTCTTTAATATCAGATATTTTTCCTTTAATAACAATAGCTTCAGCACCATCTTCATAAATTCCATCTATCTTAACTGTTGCTATTTTATCCCCATAACTAAGTCTTGTTTTACCAGTTCTTTTAATAGTTTTTACTTTAGGCTCTTTATAAACAGGAAATATATCACCCTCTTCAATATCTTCATTATCTCCTAAATCTAAATAAATAGTCTTTTTATCTACATCTACAACAGTAATAAACTTTTTATTCATCATTTGAGATTTTTCATTTAATAAATCATATAAAACACTTGATACAATTTTATTTGCTAGTTTATTGATATTTTTATATGAAGGAGCTGTTCTTCTTAACTTCTTATCACTACCCCAACTTTGAGTAAATGTATCTGATTTTGTAGATTCAAAAACTACTTCACCTTTTCTATCAATAACAACTACATTTAATTCCATTTTTATATAGTCACTATTATCATAAGCATCTATATCTGGAATTTTTTTAGATCTTGTAGAAATTTTAAATTTAGTTACCTTTGGCAATAGTTGATAATCTACATTTGAAAATCTCATAGAGTTTCCGTTCATATCATCTGAAAGATCACTTTTTGAAAGTTCATTTTCATCCATAAGTGCCTGAGTTTGCTCTTTATCTCTTGTAAGTACTTTATATTTTTTTGACTTATTTACTAAGTTTTTAATCTTAATTTCTATGTTTGTATCTTTTATATATTTATGTTTATACTTATCTATATTTGAGCTAATACTTAAACTTTTAATAGCTATGCTTTTTTTACCATTGGTAGCTTTATGCATACTCTCTCTATCAGACATATTTTGTTTTTTAGAATATGCTCTTTTTGATGAAGATTTAGCTTTTCTACAGATGCTATTTTTTTGAACATCACCTTCTAAAATTTCACCATAAGAGACCTTTGCTAAAGTTCTTACTATTTTTATTTTTCCAGTTTTTATCTCATCATAACCTAAAAACTCATTGGTATAAGGGTCAACTAGTTTTTCACCTAAAGCAAATACATCATACACATCACCTAGTTTAGTAGATTGCATAATAATAGCATCGCCATTAGCTGAAATCTTAGCTATTCGTAAAGGATATATATTGTCTATGATATCTCTAGTCAATTCTGTACTGATTCTTTTTAGTGTATTGTAAAAAATTTGTTGTGTTGTTTTTCCTTTAGGAATAAACTCAAAATCTATCGTATTTGACCATTTTATTTGTCTAGTTGCCATAGCCAATATTTTATAGTGAACTCTTGCGTAGGCTTTTAACTTCTTTATTTCTTTATCTATAGATTTTATTTTAACTGTTTTATTAGTTATCTTAAACTCTTTTATTGTTGATACAACTAAATAATCTGTACCCAAAACTTGCCCAAGCTTTAAAATCTCTTCCTTTTGAGCATTTGGAGATAAAATAACTTTCATTTCATCATTGTATGCTTTTTTATTAGCTCTATCCAAAACAGAAAATTTTCTTGTTTGCGTGATAGAATTTGTAAGCTCTTGAGTAAGATTATAACTTACATCTTTTATACTTTTTAGTTTATCCATTACCCTAAAAGCTATATTTTCCGTATACGATGGTACTACAACTATTTTTCTTCTTTTATGAGCACTATTACCTGGTGTCCTATACTCTACTGTACTTACTTCAATAATAGCTTCATAATCTGACTCATGTTTTACAATATCTAAAATTCTATAACCATCAATGTAACCATGCGTAGCTACTCTTATCTTTTGAACTATCCCATCATCCATTTTAGTGGCATATGCATTGTCACCATTTACAGATACTGAACTTTGAGCATACGAGCTAAATACACCTTTTACAGACTCTATATAAGCTCCATTTTTTTGTTTAACTGCTTCAACAAGAGCATTTTGTATAGCAGCACTCTTATTGATTCCATAACCACTTACTTGCGTTACTTTTTCAATTCTAGTATTTTCAGCAGAAAATACAATTGTTGAAAATGAGATTACTATTATAAATAATCTAAAAAACATATTAGCTACTTTCATCTAAAAATCATTTACTGTGTTATATTCAGAGCTTCCATTTACGCTTCTTGAATAACTACTTTTTTTATCTGTTTTTTTCACTTTTTTCATTCCTCTTCCTGTTTGAACTGATTTAGCTGCATTTAATCCACCAAATGTCCATTTTCTAACAACTCCTGCTACATACAGACCATGCTCGTTTATAGTAGACCATCTTCTAACAGTACTAACTCCTGCTAATTTCATAGAAGATTGTAATTTAGCATTTTTTGTAGTTTCATCAATAATATTTTTTATTGTTTTATCTGTAACAAGTCCATCTGCACCACCAGTTCTTTCAAGAACTCTTTCTATAATCTCTCCATGCTTTGTTGATGATGAAACTTGTAAGTTACCATTTACAAAATCAGCTATCATAGAATCTGCCATATCTTGAGCCATATTTTTTGCATTTTTCTTTGCTTGTGATTTCATATATGAATCAAGTCCTGTTGCATTAAATCCCCATTGCGCATATGAGATAAGAGCTGGTTTACCAGTCGCATCAAAAACCAATCTTAGGCCAAATTCATTAAGTAACTTTTTTTTATCGGTAGGCACAATATCTTTAATACTTCTACCTTTACCTTCGACTAAAGTCTCTCTCTGTCTTGAAATATCTTTTGCTATTTGAGATGTTTTATCACTTCTCATAGCGATAACTCCAACTGCATATTGACCTGTTTCATCTTTGCCTACAAAAGTTTTAATAGGAATAAAACCTGAAACTCTACCATATGCTTCTTTCATACTATTGGAAACAAATTTGTTTTTAAAGAGTGTTTTTTTCTCTTTTGTATTTAACTTTTCTATCTCTGAAGAGTTTACACCTAACTCCATCAAAGCATTGTCTAGTGACTTTTCTGCAAGAGATAATGACTTATCAAAAACTCTACCAATCTTTGCCATTATACCTTTATTGGTAGTTTTATCTGAATCAAACTCTTTTGCATTTGTTGAGCTATTAGAAAATAGTTCTGACTCTTTTTGGGATATAACTTTCCCAAATATATCCATAACAAACTGCTCTTGTGCCGCAAAAAAAGCTTTTTCATATGCAACAGATAAACTCTTAACAAAATCAGGATCCATTGGTTTTTGAGCAACTGTTTCAATAGCATATATGAAGTGTTTACCTCTTTTTTCATCAATACCAAATTCAAAATTATGATTTTCGGCATACTCTTGTATACTATCTTCTATCTGATCGTCGATATCGGCTACGGTAGTTTTTTCTACATAACTGTTGATTTCACGCACATCTTTTTGCCCAATCTTTGCCTCTTTTGCAAAAATTAGTGTATTTAATACACCAATTAATAATGCCGTAATAACAAAATATTTTCTCATCTAGTTACCTTTGTGTTTTTTTTTAAGTTTAAAAATTGTATCATTTTCAAAATTAAAATCATCTGTTAAGGAAAAAAATGTTAAAAAAATTAGTTTTAAGTGTTTCAGCGGCATCTCTATTATGTGCTTTCGGTTTAGGAGATATTGTCAATGCAGCTAGTGGAAATAGTAATCAAAAAAAAGATACAAACATACAAAAACAACACTCAAAGTGTATACCAAGGATGGCTGGGGGAGCTACTAGCTTTACTCAAATGGTCACAGAAAAAGTTTTATCACTCGCTATTGAAGAGGCTCTAAAAAGTGTAGAAGGTGCTAAAAATATAAAAATACCTACTAAAATCAAAGATACTTGTGAGGCCGATAAACGACTAAAATACTTACAAACACTAACTAAAAACTTTGAAGACAATATTGCAAATGCAAATGAAGACATATTGGCTTCTGTAGAACAAACAAAAGAGATTCAAACTCTTCAAGAAGAGATTTTACATAAGAAAAAATCACTTAGCGAAGCTGAATATAAAGAGAGTGTAGTAGAAGACAATTCAAAACTACTAGACCTTATAAAAAATGCAAAAGTTAAAAATAAAGCAAAATATAGTGCCGCTATGGGAAAACTTGCGATAGCAACTCCTATCAATGGATATGCAGCTGTAGCTTGGGATAAAGAGATTTTAGAATTTGCAAAAGACAATATGATTTGGGGATTGCAAAATGTCGGTGCGCTCAAAACAATAGCGACTCAACTTACAACAACTATAAAAATCTTGCCAACACTAACTTCACTAACTACATCACCAATGTATAATGGTAAAGTTGATAAAAAGATTGCACAAAAAGCGGCTAAAGCATCAATAAAATCAGACACAAAGATTGCAGCAGCAGCAGAAGCTGAGCTTGATGAATTAGATTCTTAAGATAAAACTATAGTTTATGTTTAAAAAAATAACACTATTTATTTTTCTTCTATTTAGTAAAAGCTTGTTTGCATATAGTATGCCTACTCTTTTTATAGGTACCTATAATGAAAACAACAATAAGCTTGTTAAAAATTTAGTTATTCCTAATCTTCATAATGAAAAAAATGATAGATGGGGATTAACTAAATATACTCAATATCTACTCAAAAATGATTTTAAAAAAAGTATTGGACCAAAAAAATTCAATATAATACTAAAAGATGATTTTGATAAAAATTATAAAAAAATAGTACTAGAATCAGATGATAGTGCCGATAAAAAGATTGGCTTTTTCAATATCAATACATTTGAAAACTCTGTAACACTGTCAAGCGGTCAAGAACTAGTTTACATAACAATAAATCTAACATTTGCAGAGCTAGGTGAAGAAGCAAATAGAGTAAACGAACAAAATAATTTTGAAGTAAGGTATACTAATGGTATAACTACAACAGGTGTTTTAGGTATACAGCCAGGTGATAATAAGCAACAAAAACTAAAAGATGGATATAGAAAGTTTTATAAAAAAACATTGGGTGATTTGATAAATCATATTATTCATGATACATCATCAAAGACTGTAAATAGTTTTTCTAGTAGTGATGATATATATTTTTCTATTTCAAGATTAGTTATCGGAAAAAAATCAAAAGATTTGGCTTTAAAAGTTTTTGACAGTAAAAAAATTGCTCAAGAACAAGTCTTAATGATTTTACAAGAGGCTTTAATCAAAGAGATTAGAAAAGATAAAAAACTAGACAATGTCGTTTTACTGTATCCAGATATGCTAAATAAAATCATATTTAAAAATTGGAAAGATTACTTAAAAAGAATAAATAGCGTATTTTTAGATACTAATAAAAACAACAATTCTAATGTGATAATAAGAAAGTTAAAAAAATCATGTGAAAAACCAACCGGCATAGGTGCTGTGACTTATGTTGATGGTTACTTTATAGAGGCTATAGTAAATGAGCTCTATGATAAACTCGTAGAAAAAAAAGATGTCAATAGTGTTAGATATATAAAATCAAGCATAACATCTAGAATTGTTCTATCTCTTAAAGGGAAAAACAAAATAGATGCATTAAGTACTCCAAACAACATCTTAAAAAAGAAAAAAATGGCAGTAGGTCAAGAGAGCTTTGGTTATGATATAGTCAATGGCTTAATGTCTGTTCAAAAAAATAAAATTACAAAAACAATCAGAAAATCTGTCCAGAATATGGCACCAAAATTAAAAAAACTTATTGTAGATATAATAAAACAGAGAGAAAAAAACATAAATTTCAATTATCAAGAATTTTGTAAGGAATAAATAATGATAAAAAAAAGTATACTAATTCTACTATTTTTAACAATATCGCTTAACGCAAATATTGTAAGAATGAGGGCAGTTGAACAAGCTCCAACAAAACAAGAAGCTATTGAAAATGCACACTGGGTTATTTTTGAACAAGCTTTAGACAAAGTTATTGGAGCTAGTAGTTATGTTGGAAATGTAAAAACATCATTTAAAACAGATATGCAAAAAGACTTTATAGAGTTTCAAAAAACATACTTTAGAAGCCCAAAAACTAAATGTAACAATTTAGGAGAAGATGGTTTTGAATGTTTAGTTTTAGCCAATCTTAACTTAGAACAAATCAAAGCAATTGTTGCAGATAAATCAACTAATACTACTACAATGGGTAGGAATAGTGTTCAAAACTTAGAAATTGTACTTATTGATGAAGTGGATAACGAACTTAGTAAAGATTTTATCTCAAATCTACAAGGCTCTATCAATGACAATGGAAACTCTTTACGAATTGAGAAAAAGGGCACTCAGCTAGGTCTTAAAGGAAATAAGTGTAAAAATATACAAAGACAATATGAGCAATACAAGAAAAAAGGTGCTTCTTATAAAAAAGCACTTATCAAAATAGAAGAAAAATTAAATGAGTGTAAAAACAACAAAGATGTAAAATATTTATTTAAGTTAACAAAAATAAAATTTAATACTTTAGGGAAAGATAGCTACAACAATATAAATGGTAATTTAAGCTACAGAATCAATATGATAGATGTTCAAACAGGCAAAATTGACAATGCTATTCGTTCAGCGAATATAGAAGATTTTGCACCAAATAAAGAGAGCCTCAAGTTTAAACTATATCAAAAAGCTGCCAATGTTGCTACGAGAGAAATTACCAATAATTTACTAAAAGGCATAAGGTTAAATAGTAAAACAAAGAAAATATCTAAAATCAAAAAATATGATTATTTCTATACTATTATTTTAAGTGGTATAACTTATGACTCCACAAATATAGATAAAATAAGATTTATTAAACGTATCATAAAAACATATCATGCTAAAGCAAAAAGAAATTCAAATGAGAGTAAAGATTATGAGCAAGTTTATAACTTTGGGACAAATGAAGAGATAGATACAGAAGATTTAATTTTTGATATATATGAAAAAGCAAAGCAAGCATCTTATGCAGTTCAAATAGAAGACAAAGATAACAACGTAATAGTTGTGAAATTTCAATAAAAGAGGAAAACATGAAAAAAATATATAGTCTTATAACAGTTATACTAATATCTCTGTTATTTACAGCTTGTTCAACAGAAACAGGGCCTAAAATAACAAAAGTTCAAGAAACAGTTTACCCAAAGGGAATAACAGTTTTTATAGATAATTCAGAAGTTAGAAAAAACATAACTATCTCTGATGCAAGAATCTCTTTTGCGAAAAACAAAAGACAGGTACAGTTCGTAATAAACAATACTTCAAATGATAAATATAACTTAATAGTAGATTCTGAATGGTTCAACGAAAGAAATGCAAAAGTTTCTTCATACCCAAGACCAAGCAAAATACATTTAAATCAAAAAAGTTCAAAAAGAGTTATTTTAAATGCACCTAATTATAAAGCTAAAACTGTTCTAATTAAAGTTCTGTGTAATATAAACTGTATTGAAAAATAAAATTGCTACCTAAAGCTTCTATTTTTAATATAAAGTAGAAGCTATTTTATTTTTTGCTGAATAATTAGTCCAATTATTATCAAAAAGAGCCCTACTATAGTAGAAAAAAGTATCTCTTCCCCAACCAAAAAATAGATAAAAATCAGAGATAAAAATGGTGATAAAAAAATTAAATTTGATATTTTTGATACACTTGATGTTAAATTTACAGCTTTTAACCAAAACACAAAAGTTATTCCCATTTCAAAAAAACCAATATAAATAACTCCGAAAGTAGCTTTAACACTAGGTAAAGTTAGTCCACCCATAAAATATGCATATACACCAATCAAAACAACACCAAATAAAAAATTAGAAAACAATCCAACTGTAGCATCTACTTTAGATTTTGTATTTATTATCCAATATAACGCCCAAACAAATGTACTAATTAACGCTAAAGATACTCCATACATATCAGAAAAATTCAGAGAAAATGGATCACCTTTAGTAGATATAATCAACACACCCAAATAACATATAATACCAGCTAAAATATCTCCAAGAGTAAGCTTGTGTTTTAAAAAAACAACAGATAAATAAGCAAACATCAATGCCCATGTATAGTTAATTGCTTGAGCTTCTTGTGCTGGGAGTATATTATACGCACTAAAAAGAATAAGATAGTATACAAAAGGGTTAATTCCACCTAAAATAAGAACTAATAAAGGTTTTGAAACGATATATTTAAAAGCTTCACTCACTTTTTTTTGATAAATAAGGATAACTCCCAAGATAAAAAGTGAGCTCAAAGATGAATAAAAGAGTAACTCTAAAGGAGTCATATAACTAAGAGTTATTTTAAAAGCTGTAGCAACAGTTGACCAAAAAAAGACAGCTATAAGCGCATATTTATATGCTTGGGTTTCCTGTGTAATACTCATCTGCGAACCTCTTTTATAATCCCTATTAAGATACCAAATAGTATATCATAAAATTTTACTTAAATATCTATCTGAAAGTCCCAAGACAAGAGTTATAATCAAACAAAACAAATATACTATAATACGCACATATTTTATTTATGGAGGATAAACTATGCAAAAATCGTCAGTTAAAAAAAGTTTATTATTAAAATCTAATAATGAACTTTTTCTTTTCTATTTTTTATTATTCCAGTCATAGCTATCTTGAATTACAGATTTTATAACTCTTCTAAATCTCAAATGTCCATCTATTGATTGTGTTCCAAATTTTAAATATTTAGTTTTATTTTCTTTTACATCCACTTTTAATTTAAAAATTTCTGGATTTAAATCTACATCCTCTCTTATCTCTACTGCATAGTTACCTGCAGGTAAATCATATACATAGTGGCTATTACTCATTAAAGGATCTTTATATTTTCCATCGATATAAATATTAAATCTTTTATGGCGCCAAACAGGGTTTAATGGTCTATATACCAGCAAGGTTCCCTTTGCACTTTTTTTATCTACATTCACTATTGGATTTTTTACACTACACCCTACAAGTAACCCAACTAAAAAAATTCCTAAAAGTATAAGTTTAAATATTTTCATAAACTCTTCTCCTTTTTATTTTGTTTTATTCTATAATATGTCTTTTTAAACAGAGGTAATGATGAGATCATTGAGCCAACAACTATCAATAAACAAGCTATCCATATAGTACTACTTGAGTTTGACAAACCAAAAATTATTAGAAGTATTGTTGAAAGAAGTGGTGTAAAGTAAGACATTGAACCTAAAAACTGAATATTACCATTTTTAACACCATAATCCCAAACAAAAAATGCACCTCCAACTGGACCTAATCCTATTAGAATAATTACAATAAACTCATATAGAGTTGGTATAACTGTATTTTCAAAAAGAAAGTGACAAATAAGAGCTAAAAAAGCAGTCACTCCACAAAAGGCACCAACTGAACTCGTAGGAATATGAGCAAAAAAACGTGAAACTACAGAGTAACTACCCCAAATAAGTGCTGCAATAAAAGCATATACATATCCGCTTAAGTATTGTACTTCAAAGTTAAAACTTCCTCCATCAGATACTAAAAAAACGACCCCAATAAGCCCAAACAACACTCCTACTATATGAAACCATCTCAACTTTTCATTGGGTAAAAATGAGCTAAAAAGTACTATAAAAAGAGGCCAAAGATAGTTAATAAGATTTGCTTCAATAGCTGGTGCATTTCGAATTGCTAAAAAATAAAAATAGTGATAACCAAAAAGTCCACAAACTCCCACAAACCAAATTTTAAGTGGTAATTTAAAATGAATCAGTATCCCTTTACCCTCTTTTGCCCACAATATATACCCTATAATAAATGCAACAGAAAAAGCCATAGAAGTTAGTTCAAAAGGAGGTATATTAGAAGTAAGGACTCCTAAACTAGCTAAAGTAGACCAGAGTAAAATCGCAAAAATACCAAATAGATTACCTCTTTGCATATACACTCCTAATCTGCTAAAATATCGTCCACAAAGGATATAAAGTGAATAAAAAATTACTAATAGTAATTATATCATTATTGAGTACTATTATATACGCAAATGATGCAATAGATGCAATAGAAATGGCAAAAATGTACGAAAAGCAAGGTGATATACAAAAGGCAATGGAACAGTATAAAAAAGCAGCTCTAATGATGGCTAAACCAAAGAAGAACTATATACAAAATAAAAATATAGTAACTTTTGGAAAAAATAGTATTAAAAGTTATGGTAATGAAAAAACCGATAGAACAGTAAAACAGATAATCTATTCAGAATTTGATATAGAACCTTATAGAATAAACTACCTTTTACCTGTCACTTATGATAGTAAAGACCATACTGTTCACGATAATTATAAAATTAGAGATGATTTTGAAACAAAATTTCAACTAAGTTTTAAAAAAAGATTATTTGAGAATATATTTGGATTACAAGATAAACTCTATGTAGCCTATACTCAAACATCATGGTGGCAAACTTCTGCAGCATCATCTCCATTTAGAGAAACTAACTATGAACCAGAGATGTTTTTAGATATACCATATGGACAAAAACAAAGTATACTTAAATCATATAGAGTAGGTTTAGTTCACCAGTCCAATGGAAAGCTTTCTACTTCAAGGTCATGGAATAGAGCCTATATAAGTGGTGTTTTCCAATATAGTGGTATATTCTTTGAACCAAAAGTTTGGTACAGATTTAAAGAGCATACAAAAGTGAATGCAACTGACTTTAGTGGTGATGATAACCCAGATATACTTGACTATCTTGGATATGGAGAGATTACTATATCTTATCCATATAAAGAATATATATTTTCATCAAAAATAAGAAAAAAGTCAATACAACTAGATTGGACATTTCCTATATTTGGTCTTACAGATGTTTATGGTTACTTACAATACTTTAACGGTTATGGGGAAAGTTTAGTTGACTATAATGAAAAAGTCAACAAAATTGGTTTAGGTTTTGCAATAACTCGTTAAACATAAAAAAAGGGAGAAGAGAGTTTAACTCTCTTCTCCCTTTATATGTTATTAGTTACTTATAATTAATTATTAGTATCTTGAATCACGTCTAGGACGCTCTTCTCTAGGTCTAGCTTCATTAACTCTTAGAGTTCTTCCGTCTATCTCTTTTTCATTTAGTGCTTCGATTGC